>CAYNVT010000014.1:0-49586 GCA_964400685.1 uncultured Bacteriovoracaceae bacterium
TGTACTCGATGTTGTCCAGAGCAAAGGAAAAAAGCGCATTGTCGTTGTGACCTCCTATGATTTCACGATGACGCGCATTCTCAATTCGACCGATGTCGATATAATCCTTGTAGGCGATTCAGCAGGTGGCGTGATAGCGGGCTATGATAACACCATCCCTGTCACCATGGATCAGATGATCTACCATACGAAGTGTGTTGCGGCCGCAAAACCGAAGGCGCTCATTGTGGGCGACATGCCTTTCATGTCTTATCAGGTGAGCGTCGAGGAGGCCCTCAGGAACGCCGGCAGGTTCCTTAAAGAGGGTGGCGCGGGTGCGATAAAGCTCGAGGGCGGCATCCGCGTGATCGAGCAGGTCAAGGCTATCGTCAGGGCAGACATACCGGTCATGGGGCATCTGGGGCTAACGCCTCAGTCGGTCTATGCATTCGGCGGCCACAGGGTTCAGGGCCGGGGGGTAACGGCGGTTCAAAGGCTTATGGACGACGCCCTTGCGCTTGAAGATGCCGGCGCCTTTGCAATCGTGCTTGAATGCGTGCCTGCGCCTGTTGCGAAAAAGGTCACTGAAAAGCTATCCATTCCCACAATCGGCATAGGGGCTGGCGTAGCATGCGACGGCCAGGTACTGGTGATACAGGACATGCTGGGAATGAACAAAGAGTTCAAACCCAAGTTCGTCAAAAGGTATGTGGAACTATGCGATACTATTGCAGACGCCGTAAACGCCTATTCTGCTGAAGTCAGGGCCGGTACGTTCCCGGACGACGAGCACTCGTTTCTGGAATAGCTAACGGGGATTAGTTAGACCTGATTATTATGGAGGTAATAAATGTTTAAATTGATGGAAGTATAAAAATATATTCTCAATGGGATTTTCTTGACCGGCATTATAACCGATAGTAGAAAAAAAATAATATTTTTATAATGAGGTTTGGGATTGCTGGATAAAATGGAGGTAATCGATATCTGTTGTGGTATGGGTGGTCTTTCACTTGCCGCTCAAAATGCGGGTTTAAAAATTTGTGCAGGTATTGATATATCAACTCATGCTATCGATACTTTTAAAGTCAATTTTCCTAAAGCAAAAGCATTTCTTGGTGATATTTCGAGTAAAGATGTAATCAATGCTCTTGTAAAAATTACTAATTTAAAAAAGAGTAACAGAACATATATCATTGTATCTGGGCCTCCATGCCAAGGCTTCTCAGATGTTGGGCCTAGGTGCCCAGATGATCCTAGGAATAATGTACTTTTATCAGTTGCAGAAGTTATTTCAATGATAAAACCCAAAGCAGCAATAATTGAAAATGTTTCTGCATTGATAAAAGAAAAACATTTATCCATAATAAAACAGTTTCATTCTATTCTTAATAAATCAGGTTATCATGCATATTGTTATTCATTTAACGCACTTGATTTTGGTGTACCTCAGAATCGGAATCGGGTTTTATACTTCATATTGCCATTCAAAATAGATAAAAGAAAAATCCGAAAAGAAATTCAGAATTATTATATAGAGCCTATGAAAGTTAAAGATGTCCTGGGTAATTTGCCTATTCCACCTGTCAGACCTCAAAAATATAATCCGGATAACGACAATGGATTATTAACCAACCACTATGCCATGCAACATTCAGAAAAGGTAAAAATTAAAATTGCAAGTATAGAACCCGGTAAAGGACCGTTATCATATAGAAAACTTGACTCTGAATCTTATGCATCAACATTGATTTCTGGTCATAGAGCACCTCCAGTACACTATGAACAGCCTAGGAGTATAACTGTTAGAGAGGCTCTACGGCTTCAAGGTTTTCCAGATAGTTTCCGTGTGATGGGAATATTTTCTAGACAGATGGAACAAGTAACTAATGCAGTACCAGTCCCATTAGGAAGTGCCGCTATACGTACTCTAAACAGATTACTGGAGGAGTACCAATGAAAGAAGAAAAAACTTCACTTATAAATACACTTGTAACAAAATTTAATGATGCAGCTTATAATAAGGAAATAGAGTGTGAATTAAAAACATCTGAAAGAGTGTTAAAAAGAGTAACTGATGGAATTTATCGCCAACCTTCATCAGCATTACGTGAACTAATAGCAAATGCCTATGATGCTGATGCATCCTTAGTAGAAATACAAACAGACCAACCGAGATTTAACCGAATAATAATTAGGGATAACGGGAATGGATTAACTCCTGAATCTTTATTTTATCTGACACAAAGTATCGGCGGAAGTTCAAAGCGCACAATAACTGGCATTAATATGGGTATTTGTGATCCTATTGATCCGAAGAAGAGTCCAGGAGGAAGAAAATTAATTGGTAAAATTGGAATAGGATTGTTCTCTGTTTCACAACTGACAAAAGAGTTTCAAATTATTACAAAAACAAAAGGAGCAAACTTTCGCACAATAGCAGACGTTGTTCTTCATACATATTCAGAAGATGTTACTAATGATCCAGATCAGGAATTCAAAACGGGTACGGTAAAAATATGGAAAGTTCCTGCTTCTGATGTTGAAAACCATGGAACGGAAGTAATTCTCAGGAACCTTCTTCAAAAGACAAAAGATGATCTTACAAGCAAAGTTACCTGGTACAATTGTAATCCAAGAAATTTTGAAGGAATGAAGGATATTACTTCAGCACCTGGCGAACCACCTCATTATCATATTGGTTGTGTTAAAGAAGATTCACCAGATGAAATAGATAAAACGCCGAACCTTCCATGGGAATACAAAGATGATCCAGAAGAACGCTTTAAAAAATTAATTGAAGGAATGAATAATCTTAGGGGCAAAGAAACAAAGAATCCAAGCATATATGACCATCTTGATTATTATCTGCGTATGATATGGATTTTAAGCCTCTCTGCACCACTTGATTATATTGATGGCCACCCTTTTGATATTAAAAAAGAAGATAATATCCATATCTTTGAATTAGGTAATAATGTTAAGTCACAAGCTAATGATTTGGTTTTGAAGCCTAATGAGACTATTAGAAAAAAGTTGAGTCTTGTTTCACCTGAAAGAGGTTCAAATAAGGTGTTCAGAGTAATTATAGATGGTGTTGAATTGTTTAGGCCAATTAAATTCAGGAATTCAAGCCAAGACACAAAACCAGAGCATCAACCTTTACTTTTTATCGGTAAAGACAAACCGGATTTATCTCAGTTTCCAATCGAGGTACGTGGGGGAGAATTGGAGTTTGAAGCATATTTGTTATGGAATCATACAGTAGTTCCCAAAGAGCATGCTGGTGTTCTAGTTCGTATTAATGATTCAAATGGTGTTTTTTTTGATAACACATTTATGGATTATCCAGTTTCAGAACAAACTAGAAAAAAACAAATTACAGCTGAGATTTTTGTTACAAGAGGATTAGATGCTGCATTAAATATAGACAGGGAATCCTTTAATTATTCACATCCTCATTATCAATATTTGAGGCATTGGATTCATAATGCGTTCCGTCAATTTTCAAATAAGCAAAAAGGATTAGCAAAGGAAATCAGGGATAAAATAAATATTAAACAGATTACACAAGAAATTGATGAGCTTGATAAAAAAGTTGAGGAATCTCTGAGCAATGTTCTTGATGGGGATACTCCTATACCTTCAGTCGAGTTTATTGAAGATGAAAAAGTTCAAGAAGAAAAAAGAATGGCTGGTGTCCTGGCTTTTCGAAAAGACAAAGTTTTTAAAACTCCAATAAAATCTTTAAGTGAAAAGAAATTTGAAGCTCAAATAAAGGCATTGGCAAAAATACTGGATGGATATGGTGTTTTTGAGAATATGCCTTATGAAAAACAACAGAAATTGCTTCATGATATTGTTACAATCTTTTCTTGATATCAGGAGTATTATTTTATGGATGATGATAGTTTGATAAAAGGAATTGCTCCAACAAGGGTTGGACATGAAGCACCATTGACACAAAAAGATTTTAAACCTTGGCACAAACCTCGAAAACAATGGGTAAGAAGTAATCAATGGATTAAAGAAATCGATATGATTATACCTAAAATAAAATTTGATGGTCGTCCTTTACGCTATCTATCTTTGCCAGGAGAAGATCTGCTTGATATACGTTTGGTAGCAACTCTCTGTAAGGATAAAGGATTACTTCTAAAGTGCCTAGGATATGACGATAGTGCAGGAGGAAAATCAAGCCAAATAGAAGTGAGTATATCTTGGAATGAGGTTAGTAATAACATTGATATTGATTCAACAATATTATCCGATAATATTTCTGTTTTAAAAAACAAGAGCTCTCAGGGATTTAATTATATAAATAGTCATGGCCCTTTTGATGTTATCAACTTGGATTTCTGTAAATCTATATCATGCATTACATCGCCTGATAATCATCAAGTACTCAAAAATCTTTGTGAATTTCAAATTAATAGTATAAGGCAGCCATGGTTGTTATTTCTCACAACTAGAGCAGAATATGAAAAAGTAAATACAGAACACATTCCTTCATATCTGAATATTTTGAAAACAAATGCTGGAAAATATGCTTCCTTTAATGAAATGTTTGAAAGAATAACTCAATTCAATATTATTAATTATGACTTAAATGAACCAATTGAGAAAATTTCTACACATTGCAATGGAGTAGATTTCGTAAAACTATTTTCGATTGGCTTTGGAAAATGGTTATTAGAACTAATGATTAAAAGCAGAATTTCATGGAAAGTTGAGATGCTGGATAGTTATTGGTATAGAGTTGCTGATAATCACAAAGCTGGCTCTTATCCTAATATGTTATCTCTGGCGTATTGTTTTATACCGACATCAACACCACTTGTTGATATTAGTGGTTTATCTCATTGCGAGAAGCCATTAATTATTGATGAGGAACAACTTGCAAATATAATTCTTGAAAAAACAAATCAGTTTATTGATCTTGATCGAGAGTTATACAAAGATACAGCTCTATATAATGAAATGGTTGAACAAAGTGCCAGCTTACTAAAGGATGCCAGATATTCTGTAGCTGGATATCATTCATGGGCTGAAAGCAAGAAGATATGTTTTAATTAATATTATAATGTCCGATGTTTTTAGCAAAGAGAAGCGTTCAAATCTAATGAGTCAAATTCGCTCAAAAAATACAAAACCAGAAATTGTCCTAAGAAAAGCTTTACATAAATTTGGTTATCGCTATCGTCTTCATGTTAAAGAATTACCAGGAAAACCTGATATTGTTTTGCCAAAATACCGCACAATTATCCAAGTCCGAGGTTGTTTTTGGCATGGGCATAATTGTAAAGATGGCCATCTTCCTAAAAGTAATAAAACTTACTGGGAAAATAAATTAACTAACAACAAAAAAAATGATCTTAAAAATGATGCAGAATTAAGAAAAAATGGGTGGTTAGTTATTATTGTATGGGAATGCATGACAAGTAATAAAAATTTACATTGTCAAATTAAACGAATCTCAAGGATGTTAGAAAACCGTTTGAAAGATTAATAATGTAATACATTGATGCCATCACATTATAGTTGCATATTGACTATCACGATGTGATGGCATTATTATCTTCATGAAACCGGAAAGGGAGGTTTTCATGAAGACGATTACGATAAGAGGCATAGACCAGACGCTTGACAGCATGATCAGAAAGAACGCCAATGAAAACAACATGAGCATAAACCAGTGGATTCTGAGTAGCCTTAAAAAGGTTTCCGGCCTGGAAAAGGAACCGGTCTTCAAGAAGTACCATGACCTGGACGCGCTTGCCGGGGGCTGGAGCAAAAAGGAAGCGAGCGAGTTCAGAAAGAACACCGGAATATTTGAAAAGATAGATGAGGATATCTGGAAATGAGAAGGATATCCATTGACACCAACATATACGCGGCCTTCAAGACAGGTGATAAAAGTGTTGTGGAGGCTTTTTCCAATGCCGACTTCATAGGCGTCGACATAACCGTAATCGCTGAACTGCTTACCGGGTTTCTGCTCGGGAGCAGGCAAAAGCAGAACAGGGCCGAGCTGCAGAAGTTTCTTGAGAACAAACGCGTCTCAATCCTGTATCATGACCTCGATACTGCTGATTTCTACGCTGCTGTTGTCAAACAGCTGAAAATAAAAGGCAGGCCCATTCCAACGAATGACATCTGGATCGCGGCAAACGCAATGAGACAGGGGCTTTCCCTTTATTCCTTTGACGCCCATTTCAGGGAGATTGAAGGCTTACTGCTTATTTGAAGGAGATTATATGAAAAAGGCTATTATTTTTCTTGCAGTGATACTCTTATTAAACATTATCACTGACGTTCAGGCAAAGGATAGTCAACCTCAGCATGAGGATGCCAAAAGCTATACCCTCGGCAATTTTATTGCGGTTTACCCGACTGAAAAGAACACACTGAAGATCATGCATGCTTCTAATCCGCAAAAAATCCTGTGGGAAAGCTCTCCCGGCGGGTTCATTTCGGCAGCGGTCGCGAGCGAGAAAATCACGGAATCAAGAGGTTCGGTGAAGCTTGATGAAAAAATATTAAAAAAGCTCAAACCGGCAGGAGACGAAAAAGCGGTATATAACGGCAATGCCCTTACAATAAGCGGACATCTAAGAGGCAAGGGCCTTGAAGAAGAGTATGTATTTTCCTTAAGGCCTGTTTCGGAAAACCGGCTGGGTTTCTATGTAAAAACCGGCAATAAATCCGGCCAATGCAACAGACTCTTTTTGCATTACGCATCAAGCCCTGATGAAAAGTTCTATGGTTTTGGAGAGCAGTTCACATACCTTAATCTCAAGGGCAGAAAATTCCCAATCGTCTCTCAGGAGCAGGGAATAGGCAGGGGCGCCTTCCCCTTGACGTCTATTGTAAATTATGTCGCCCCGGGTTCGGGCGGGTCATGGTTTTCCACCTATACGGCCGTCCCTTTTTATCTCACTACGAAATTGAGCGGCCTTTTTCTTGAAAACCATGAAATCACCATATTCGATCTTTCAAAGGGCGATCAAGTTATAATCGAAAACTGGGGCTCTCACTTTTCAGGCCAGATTATAAATGGCGATTCATATTATAAAATCATAGAGGAATTCACCACTTATGCCGGCCGCATGCCGAAGCTTCCAGGCTGGATGAACGGGGGAGCCATTATAGGAATGCAGGGCGGAACAAAAGCGGTGCAGGAAAAGTTCGAGGCGCTTAAAAAGTCCGGAACCCCGATGGGCGGCTTCTGGCTTCAGGACTGGGTCGGCAAAAGAAAAACATCCTTCGGCTCACAGCTCTGGTGGAACTGGGAGCTTGACACTGCTCACTATCCGGACTGGGATAAAATGCGTGCAACACTAATGGCTGAAAAAGACCTGAGCGGTGACGGCAGGGGCATAAGGGTGCTTACATACATCAATCCCTTCCTGGCCGATGTTGAAACAAAGAAAGATGCCTCCGGCATGGCGTTATATAAAAGAAACCTCTTCAGGGAAGCATCACTTAAAGGCTATCTGGTCAAAAACAGTGCAGGCGGGCCCTACATGATAAAAAACACCAGTTTTGACGCAGGCCTTGTGGACATTACAAATCCTGAAGCAAGAAGCTGGCTGAAAAGCATAATCAGAGATCAGGTGATAGGCGCGGGCGCATCAGGCTGGATGGCAGATTTCGGCGAGGCTCTGCCGTTCGATGCAAAGCTGCTTTCCGGCGTGTCTGCCATGAGCTTTCACAATTCATATCCTGAAGAATGGGCTAGACTCAACAGGGAGGTGCTCACCGAAGCAGGTCTTGAGGGCGATGCGGTCTTCTTCAGCAGGAGCGGGGCAACAAAAAGCCCCATGTACAGCACCCTCTTCTGGCTGGGAGACCAGCTTGTGAGCTTTGACGGCGATGACGGGATGTATTCGTCACTCAAAGGCATGCTTTCCGGCGGAATCTCCGGCTACAGCCTCAACCACAGCGACATTGGCGGCTATACTACACTGGGCCCCCTTTATAAGCGATCAAAGGAGCTGCTTCTGAGATGGATGGAAATGAACGCTTTCACCCCTGTTTACCGGACACATGAAGGAAACCAGCCCGACAACAATATCCAGTTTTACAGTGACAGTGAGACAATGGCCCATTTCACCAGGTTCGCAAAAGTGTACAGGCTGCTTGCCCCGTACAGGGAAACGCTCATGGATGAAGCCTTCAAAACTGGCAAGCCTCTTGTACGGCATCTCATGCTGGAATTTCCCGATGATGAGAGGGCAGCTGACATAGACAATGAGTTCATGCTGGGGCCGGACTTTCTCATAGCCCCTGTAATGGATAAAGGGATAACGCTTAAAAAGGTTTATCTTCCCGAAGGATTCTGGGTTCATCTTTGGACAGGCAAGGTCTACGGCTCGATTCTGGCGGGCGGAGAATGTTTTGTAGAGGCGCCAATCGGTGAACCGCCGGTATTTTATAAAAAGGGTTCGGCCGCAGGAGAAAAGCTGGCTCTGGATATAAAAAAGTTATGAATACTTATAACCAGTTGAATAGTGAAATGACACGTTTATGAAAAGCGAACGGGAAAAAATGGTGAGCGGGGAGCTTTACCTCTCAAACGACTCCGAACTCATTGCCGCGCGGAGGCGGGCGAGGCTCCTGGTCAGTGCTTTCAATGCAACGACTGATGATCATTGGGATGAGCGCACCAGAATAATAAAAGAGCTCATACCTGAATCAGGTCAGTGCGTGTTTATAGAGCCGCCTTTTTTCTGTGACTACGGAAGCAACATAAGGCTGGGCGATACGGTTTTCTTTAATTTTGGCTGCGTTATACTGGACAGCGGCCCGCCCGTGATAATAGGTTCGCATGTTATGTTCGGCCCGGCTGTGCAGATATATGCAGCGACGCATCCCATGAACGCAACCATGCGAAGAAAGGGCCTCGAGTTTGGAAAGCCAGTTGAGATAGGTGACGACGTATGGGTTGGCGGCGGCGCAATAATCTGCCCGGGCGTTAAAATAGGCGCAAGGGCCGTGATCGGTGCAGGGAGCGTCGTAACGCGCGATATCCCTCCGAACGTCTTTGCCGCAGGCAACCCGTGCAGGGTTGTCAGAGAAATAACTGAAAACTCAAGCGATATCGATTAAGATATTCGTCATATTGGAATACCTGAAAACAGGCAGATTCCGGTTCTCATCATCACAATGCATGCCGGGATACTGTGTCCGGTCTTCGCCGCACAATACGACTGCGCAGAACAAATCGGCATCAGGCGGCGCAAAAGCAATCAAGCCTTATGCCGTTTACAATTTGAACCGGACTTTATCTGTCGAAAATCACAGCCGCAGTTATGAAGCACGAACACCCATCGCTGCCGCCGCTTTCTTCGGCAGATGCAGTATCATCTTCAGAACCTGCCGAGGGATCGTTCATTGTCGTAAAAGACCATACGGGTGATGCAATATATCCGGCTGTGGCGTCATTGTACAAGACCTGCCAGTTGTATACGGTCCCGTATTCAAGGCCGGACGGTGCGAATGATTCAACGCTCAGGCCGGTTGCCGCCGCGCTTGAACATATGACACATGGCTGTTCTTCGCCGGAAGAGATATACAGATCGTATGTCCCCGAGCCACCTTGCGAGACGGCACCATGCCAGGAAAGCCTGATAGTTGACGGATCGATGCCGGCCGATCCGGAAACAGGCGACGGATTCGCCGGCCCGGCCGCAAGCGCCGATGTCGATGATGAGCAGTCCGACTTGAAGGAATAAACGATCCCGTCTTCAAGAACCGGTATTGAAAAAGGCACCTCTTCTCCGCACACGGCATTAATGTTCTCTAAACTCAAAACTGCCGCGCTCCAAATGTTGAGCCCGGATATATCCTCGGTGTCGCCATTTAGTTCTACATTGAAGTTGGTTATCGCCAGCTCACCTTCAAGGGAGCCTATTCTTGCCAGGGCTTTTCCTGAAGCCCTAATATAAAGATTGTTTATCGAAGCGTCGGCCATATTGAAAACTGCCGCTAAAGCGCTGTTTATATTAATTGCAATGTTGTTGCTGTGAAACGCGCCTTCGGAGACGATCAATTCGGTCCTGCTGGGGACACCATGAGAATATCCGCTGGAATCTATACTCATGTTGTTGTTCGAAGCATCGCCGCCGGAAAAACATGCCTGAATCATGCCGCCATAATTTGCATCAATGTTGAAATTGCCTATGTACATATTGTCATGATTGATAAGCCTTACGATTCCCGACAATCCATTGGCTGTTGCTGAAAGATTATTGAAACTGGAGTCTTTTCTGTTTTCGATCGTGGCGGAGGGATAAACTCCTGAAGAATCGGTCTGAGATTTTATATAAGTATTGGAAATTTCCAGAATCGAGTCGTTTTCAAGGAGAAATCCCGCTACATAGGCTTCAACATTAAGATTCGAAATCACGAGTGAACCGCTGTTTATAAGTTCTGATCCCTTGAAAGTTGCTGTCTGAACAAAGTGTATATTGCCGATTGTGATTTCTGCACTGTTTGTAAACAAAAGGGAGGAGTTGGAAAGATCATATGTGATATTACCGGCATTGAAGGTTCCGCCTGAAAACGAGAATTCGATGCTGTCCTTATCCGGATTCGATACCGATGCGGAGGCATAGAGATTACTTATGTTGAAACTCCCTGCCGGCTGTGAAAAGGAAAACGACCCGTCGTTGATGCAGTTGACGCTGAGTATCCCGGACGGGATTTCAATGGTTCCCGAGTTGTTCAAGCTGATTTCGGAATTTTCCGAGTTAGCTTCAAAGAAGGTTTCTCCGCCTTCGGCAAGAAAAACAAAGGTTATCTCGCCGTTATTATCGATCGTTATTTTGCCGGCGTCCCCTGTTATGAAGGTCTGGCTGTAGTCGAGGCTGTTCCCGATCACCCCCTGGTTTTTATTGATGATTTCAACCGAGCCATATTCACAGGTTATCGTAGAATCATCCATCACAAATTCGCCGCTGTTTTCTATTGAAAGCGTCGGCCTGGCATTGCCGCTTCCCTTTACCGAAATCGTTCCGCCGAGAACCGCTGTCTGACCTTGACCGATGACAAGCTCGTCGTCAATTTCGATCACCAGCGTTTCTCCCGGACCCGGAAGATCGGAAATATTCAGGGCAGAAGCTCTTTCGGGAAATAATAAAAAAACACCGGCAACCAGGATAGGAAATAGATTAAAGAGTTTTACCATGACCGCCTCCTCATTCATGTTTTAGAAACCAGAGGGAAGCACGGATAAAGACACTTGATATATTTTGAAAACAGTCAATGGATATGAATTATTAAAAAGAAAATGGTTTCTATTAAAATTATAAGTTCTGCGGCAGATAAATCAAGCATTACATTTCATTGTTTTTAATAATGCACGGCAAAAGTCAGCTGTTTCATGCAGCCGGGTTATGAACATTAGAACCATCCTCGACATACCAGCCCATTTCCGGATTTATTCCGCACAATACGAGCCGAAGCTCGATTAAGAATCAGAAATTAAGCCTCTTCCCACCTGAACAGCACGCTCATGGCGTCATGATCTGACAAGCGGTTGCCTTTTTTATCAAGGAATGTGTCAGTTTCATCCGAAGAGGCAAGAGGCGTTAAAAGGACCGTGCCGTTGCTGCGGTATAGGACCTTATCAATCCTGTCACCGGCAATGCCTAGTTCTATTCGCGCATCAATGAGCCCTGTGCTTGAGATAAGACGCGTAAGGTTGATATTGTCTTTTACACTCGAGTACCTCATGTTGAAATCCCCGCAGACAATGACCGCCTGGCCTGCCGAGAAGGTATTGATTTTTTCAATCAGCTGTTCAACCTGAACGATCCTCGCCTCATTATCGCCGTCTGAGCCGCCTGCATCCATATGCAGGTCATAAATATCCACGAATACGCCGCCGGATATTTCATAGCGGGCGAACATGAAACCTTTGGGTGTCAGACAATCGTTGGCATAGCTGAAAACCCCATGGCATGCATCCCAGGTAACTCTCTGGAGGTCGGTGAAACTGCAATATGAGAATGAATTCAGTCCATCGCCAACTGTTCCGTGAAAAGAATCAAACGCAGATTCGAATGGATGGCCGTCTCCGTATCTGAGATTATAATGATATGAAAAATCCTCCTGAACAAGAACGATATCAAAAAGATTAAGCTTCTGCCCGATCCGGGGCATGTTGACCAAAGGGTTGCTTGAAGAGATGCCTTGAGGCAACCCTGCTACATTGTATGATAGTATGGTAAATTCGTTGTCGGGAGTATTTTTCTCATATGTTCCGGGCGCGTTGCATGAAAAAAGGAAGATTGCACAGACAATAACAGCAAGGACATTTCTCATAACCCCTCCTCAAAAGAAAACTAAATTAAGCAGAAATTATCACAAGCCCTGATTAATATCAAAGAAAGATTTTCCAATCATTAAGGTTTTATTTTGCGTTAAGGAAAACCAGTTCTCTCGAAAAGGAAAAGAATGTTCATTGCGGTGTAAAATTAAATCCTTATTCCTTTACAATCAGATACTTATATGATTAATTATGGGCATGGTATTTGCTTTATGTATATATAATTTGAAATGCTGAGAATGTCCTATTCCGGAGAAATACCGCAGGATTATTCGAGGTAATGTTGCAGGATCGGTTGCTGATGTGAATCATAAGGGATCGATTCCTTTTAAATGTACTGGAAGCGTGTTGGACAGTTTAAAAGTCAAAAGGAGGTAGCAATGAGAAAAAAATGGTTTTTAATCCTTCTTGTCATCGGAATATTCTTGAGTTTTTCAGGTTGCGCATCAAAAAGCGATGATGAAAGCGTTTCGTCGACCGGTTCCGAGCAGGCTGAAATCACCACATTGACGGATGTCATGGCCGACCAGGGGCTTGAATTGCTCAAGGAAATCGAATTAAACGGCGACAAAGGCTACCTGATGAAGTATACGGGTAAGTACTCCGAAGGCGTTAATTCAAAAGGACAATCAAGCGGGCAATTTCCCAAATACTGCATGGTGCTGACCGGCAGCGCCTATAACATGGGATATCAGGCGGCTATGCTGAGGCCGGAGCAGGGCTACGCCATGCTCACCGATTACATGAAGAGGGTGGCGCTGACGCAGTTCGGCATGCTGGGAATCAACCTTCCCACTGAGGGTGAGACTGCGGATGAGGTCTATAATATCATGTACGACACTATCCTCGACATCGTGGGGCTCATGAAAAAGGATATCCCGTTAAACCTTCGCAAGGAGATGCAGGGGTTTGCCGACGGCATGCAGGCCGCAGGATATACGACTGATCCTAACACAGGCAGAAAAATCAGTTACACCCATCTTCTCGTGATAAACGAAGCCGTCGATTCGACGTATTTTTTCCTGGCGGCCGTCCTCGGTTATGCCAAGGTTACCGACGACAACAAGGCTATAATAGCCAAGTGCCGCAGCGCCTTCTTGAATATCCTGGCCAAGGCGTCCAATTCTTCGAGCACGGATGATGAGTCTCTCACCGAACTTATTCAAAAGGCGAAGGAGAACTTTGCATCAAGGGGCAATCAGCTTCGCTTCGGGTGCAATGAATTCGTCGTCAGCGGAAACGCCACGGCAAACGGTGAGACCTATCACGGCCGCGACTTCATGTTCTCAACCGCTGATATATATCAGGATGCAGCAGCCATGGTGGTATATCTCCCCGATGAAGGATATCCTTTCGTAACGGTTTCCGTTCCGGGTTTCATCGGCCAGAGTTCAGGCCTCAATATCAAAGGACTTTCTGCCGGACAGGATGTGTGTCTTGTCTCATTCATGGGAAAAACTCCCGGTGTAGGCAGCATGTTCATGGTTCGGGACATAGTTCAGAGGGCATCCAACATAACAGAAGCCGTCGAACTTGTCAGGAATACGACGCGCGGCATCTCCTGGGTATATTTCGTTGTCTCTGACGAGGCCGACAGCAGGTATGGTCATGGCGTGGAGCTCAGTGCCGTATGTAACCAGCGTGATGATGAGATCGGGAACGGAATAGACACGATTCCCTCCCTGCTTCAGTCGATTTATAAAAGTCATACGAGCATACTCGACGAACTTGATGCAGATGAGCTTACTGCCGGTGGCGATATCGACCGCGGTGTAATGGTGAGGGGTGAGGCGTATGAGTATCCCGCAGATGATAAATTCGCTTCGCCTGACTTTTCGCTTGATGAGTACAGCTCGTACACGGATTACTACAACAGTGGTTTCAGATTTACCGCGCAGAAAGAGACTTATGATGACGCGCTTGCCGCCACCAACCACTATATTACGCCGCGCATGCGCATGATGCAGTTCGATCCTCTAATCGATCTTATATATGCCATGAGCGGGAATCTGGCCGAGTCGGTATGGCGATACGAGAACATGATCTCGGAAATCAGCGAATACCACGGCAGCATCGAATACTTCGGGGACAATCCGGATGCCCCGGCAGTGGGTTCTGCAGGCTGGATTATAGACTTCCTCAATACCCAGCGCAGTTACCCGTGGTTCTACAGGGACCAGAACGACGACGGCACCAATGAATATCCTGCCGATGTCTGGGTGGACGGGCACCATGCCGTTATGAACAATTCCCAGCGCGAGATGAGGTCCCTTTACGGGTATATGACCGACCCGTGGGTGGGAATCAAACTGCAGCCGTTCGTCGACTGGTATTACGGGGCGGATAAAGAGTTTTAATAAGTAAGGTTTCTGCTGAATAGATCGCAAATACACGGGGTGCTGATGAATGATTGATTCATCAGCACCCCGTTTTTTCAATCAGTCATAATTCACAGGCGTCAGATATTCGGGTCTATCATGTGCATCCCAGAACGCCTTGTGGATTTTCATTGAAACAGGGCCGGCTTTACCGCCGCTTAAAATGACGTCATCCACCTTTCTTACAGGCATGATACCGCCAGCCGTGGTGCTCATGAATACTTCATCCGCGGCGCGCACTTCATCTGCGGTAATTTTGCATTCCCTGGCCGGTATGTTCATTTCCTTTGCAAGCTCAAACACTGTGCGGCGGGTAATGCAAAGCAAACATCCGTCATCCGGAGTTTTGAGTTCGCCGTACATTTTATTTGTTTTGCATGCGTTGTGTTCTGGCAAAGGCAATTAACATGTTCATGGCACCAACAATTTCATAAAGTTTCTCACGAGAAGCGCTGCCGACCCCTAAAGCGTTCAACTCTGCATGAGTGCTCTCCGGGAACAGTCGTACTGAAACAGGTACTCCAGCCTCTCGTAAACGTTGGGCATACAACAAGCCTTCATCACGCAGCGGATCAAAACCTCCGAGTACAATCAAGGCCGGAGGCAGGCCGGAAACATTTTCAGCCAGCAAAGGTGAGACTCGTGGGTCAAAAGCTTCTTCTGGAGTGTTCAAGTAATGGTCTTTATACCAATCCATTTGCGCTTCAGTTAAGCCAAAACCTTCACCAAAAAGCTTATATGAAGGATGCTTTTTTGACAGATCAGTAACCGGTTGTAATGGTATTTGGAATGCTGGAATCGGTGCATCAACGCCTTGTCGTACCCGAGCAACTGCCAGCTGGCTAACCACTGCAGTAATATTTCCTCCGGCACTTTCACCCGCTAAACCGACCAGAAGCGGATCACAACCAAGTTGTCTGGCGTGGGTTACGGCATAATCAAATGCTGCCAAGCAGTCTTCCAGTCCCGTTGGGAAGCGATGTTCTGGTGCCAAACGGTAGTCCACGGAAAGCACCATTATCTCACCGTGTTTGGCAAGAAATCGGCACACCGAATCACATTCTTCCAGATCACCTACCACCCAACCACCACCATGGTAATACACCAGAAGGGGACTATCAGGCTTTGGTCGTTCAGGGCGATAGAGACGGACCGGAATCGTTCCATGCGGACCATCTATTTCGAAGTTGCGGATTTCACCGACCGGGACAGGGTCGCCTATGATCCAAAGCTGGCGGGCAACCATATCCCTCGCAATCGGTACAGGCTTGGTTTCAAAGGTTTCTTCTCCCAGAAGACTTAGCAGGCGTAATCCCATTTGGGTTGAAGGATGTAGCTCTTGACCATCGATAATGATGGGTTTGCCACCTAACTTACGCTGTACACTCAAAGGCAGAGAACCTAAACATTTGAGAACAATACGAGAAATACGGTCAATTGTGGTTATGGGTGATGTACTCATATAAAGATTCTCCTTATTACCCAATGAATGGAGTTCTACTTCACTCTTACAATCTTCTCCATTGCTTTCAGGTGTTCAGGAAGCACATCTCTCCTGAAAACATCCTCCAGGGTTTCAGCCCGCCGTATGGTCGAAATTCGGTCTCCGCTCACCAGCATGGTTGCAGGTCTGGGCATGGCGTTGAAATTGCTCATTGAGACCTCCTGATAGGCGCCGACATCGAGCAGTGCGAAGATATCGCCGATCCTTAGATTTTTAGGAACCCTGACAAAGGGGAGGAGGCGGTCTCCGTAGCAGCTTCTGCCTACAATATCTGCTTTCTCGGTTTTCTTCTCATCCGCCCTGTTGGCAACTATGTAGTCATGAAGATGATGTTCGTAAATCCCTCCTGTGAACCAGAACTGCGTGGTGTCCACTATATATTTGTTCCATATGAGGGGCTTATCCATAGGCTTTGCGTTCTTTACGGTAGTCAGGTGTATTGCCGTGTCACCATGCAGAGATCGCCCGGGCTCCATCTGAAGCATCAGACCCTTCGTGGATACGCCGTTTTGAGGAAGATACTGTTTCAGCGCCGAGGTGCAGGCCATAGCATAGTCCTCTATGGTGGGTGCAAGCTTCTTGTTTGGAACGTACTCCATCATCAGGTTCACGATAAACCTGATCGCCGCATAACGCACTCTGGGACCGAAAACCTGCAGAAGTATCGAAAGTCCGTGAAGCGCCAGCAGTTCATAAGGTTCGGAATAGCGGGTTTCCGCGTTGAAGGGGTCCCTGTGGCCGGCAAAACCCCCGCCGATGCTTATTTCACTGGGCTGGTAGCCGCCCAGGGCCATGCAGACATATCCGATCTCAGTGGCATAGGACTTCATCTGTTCGACCCAATATTGTGTTGACTGATGGTGTCTTCCATGGTGCTCATGGAAGCCTACCAGTTCGACATTCTTCATTTTCATAATTCTTTTTCCGATTTCGATGGCCTGAGTGTACATCATGCCGCCCTTGTATGACATTGCTGCTATGTCCGTAGCGACAGGCCCGGTGGGGTTGAAGTGGGAAAACTTCCTGAAACCGGAAATGGTGGGCCTCAAGCGCAGCCTAACACTTGCGGTTTTATTCAACTTGTTGGCGGCTTTTTCGACAACATCGATTTCCTCCATTCCGTCAAGAGTGATCCGTGCGCCCTTTATTATCGCATTCTCTATATGATCATCATCCTTGGGAACGCCATTGACTGAGATATATTGTGGATCAAATCCCGATTCAAGGGCTACGGCTAACTCCCCTGGTGAATAAGTATCGCATCCGCAGCCTTCCTCGGCTATGATTTTCTGGATCGCATGCGACCAGCTGGCTTTTGCAGCAGGCATAACTTTTACGGGTCCGTCGGTCCATCCAGCCTCGAAGCTCTTCTTGTATCTCCTGATGTTTCGTCTGAGCTGGTCCTCTGATACTGCGAAAATGGGCGAACCATACTCCTTTACCAGGTCGACCGTGTCGCATTCTTCTATGAAAAGGTGACCGTTCCTGATCGAGAGACAATCATCGATTTTTACTTTGTCTGCCATTGATAATACCTCCTTTAACAGTATATCTGATTATTTATACTCACATCCGGAAGGCATGATAGGTTAAATAAAGTCATTTATTTGGCAAATTGCGCCAACATGTTTTTATAGTATATAATAATATGCATGGATAAAGACATTATCCGTACCCCTACAGCACAATGGCTCATAAAACAGATAGGAGAGATGGGCATCGAGGTGTCCAGTCTGCTGGAGGGGACAGAGCTTGAAAGCGGCTGGCTCGAAAGCGAAGAATCCTTCATCACTTATCCTGACTATATCCGCCTGATCAGGAATGCCCTTGATATAACCGGGGACAGTGCACTGGGCCTGAAGCTCGGACAGAAGATTAACATTGCCATGTTCGGTGCCTTTGGGTATGCGCTCATGAGCAGCAGAGCGCTAAGAGACGCAGCGGACATCTTTCTCAGGTATCAGGACCTTCCCGGTCAGCTTACCATTATCAGCAGCGAACAGAAAGGTTCTGATCTGGTCATTCAGTTCAGCCCATTGTATCCGTTTGAAGATCAGGTGCTCGTCTATGCGATCGAAGAGGTGCTTTCCACAACGTATTACGGCATGAACTTTCTGGTGAATCAGAAGCTGCCCTTGTCCGAGATACGTCTCACATATCCGGCGCCTTCACACGCCGTATTGTATGAAGAAATGTTTAACTGTCCGGTAAGGTTCATGGAGACTGAGAACAGTCTGCGTCTTAATGCCGGTTTCTTCGATCTGCCTGTTTTTACTGCAGACAGAAGGGTTTATGAGTACTGCACTCAGTTCTGTGAGGAGATGTTGAAGGGTCTCAGGAAATCTGATCATTTCATAGACCGGATCAGGAACATTATCATGACATCGCTCGAGAGGTTTCTTAAAATAGAGGAAATGGCAAAAGAGCTGGGGATGAGCATCAGATCTCTGAATCGCCGGCTTGAGGAGCGTGGCACCTCATACAAGAAAATCATGAACGGTGTACGAACCGGTCTGGCAATGCGCTATCTTCAGGAAACAAACCTGAGCATAGACCAGATAGCGGACCTCACAGGATTTTCAGAAACCACCGCATTCCGCAAAGCGTTCAAAGTCTGGACGGGTATAAGTCCGTCGAAATACCGGAAAAAGGTTGCCAGTTGATCAACCCTGCTGATGAGGTTTTTCCATATAGCGCTCGAAAGTTTCAATGTAAGTATCAAGACCGGCGAAGGGGGATGCCTGTATCCTCTCCGGATGCGTGCTGAAAAGGCCTGCCAGAATTTTTGGCGATACGCCCTCATGAGCGGCCGGTCCCCTGGTGTCACTGATTTAAATGCATTAAAGACAAAAGATATGCATCATAAGGGTATAATGGGAAGCGACTGGGTATAGTGATAAGTTTGATAATATTCACCTGATTGGTAATCTCCATCTTGCTATATGACCGACGGTCATATATAGTTCGATATACATAATAATACGGGCCGGGTACCAAGACCTGAACAGCCAATTAACAATCCTGAATAAAGATAAAAGGTTATGTTGTTAAAGTCAGAAAGGAGGATAGCAAATGTCTGAATCAAAGGTTTTCTATGAGGAACATGGTGACCTTTCGCTGCTTAAAGGTAAAATCATTGCGGTTATTGGATACGGGAACCAGGGCCGTTCCCAGGCCTTGAATCTGAAGGATTCAGGGGTCAATGTCATTATCGGAAACAGGGGTGACGGGGCGGCAGATAAGGCAAGAACAGACGGCTTTGCCGTTTTCGAAATATCCGAGGCCGTGAAAAAGGCGGACATCGTCATGATCCTTATTCCAGATGAGATCATGCCTGAAGTGTTTGAATCTCAGGTGGCACCCAGCCTGAAGCAGGGAGCTGCGATTTCCTTTGCATCGGGTTATACGATAGGATTTGAGCTTATCAGGCCTCCTGAGGGGATCGACGTGATTATGATCGCGCCTCGAATGATCGGCCCGGGGGTCCGGGACACATTCATCCGGGGAACGGGCTTCCCCAGCTTTGTGGCCGTTCATCAGGACGCCACCGGAAAAGCCGAGCCGCTTATGCTTGCCCTGGCAAAAGGACTGGGCACCCTCAAGGCCGGTGCGCTTCTCATGAGCATGCGGATGGAAGCCGAACTCGACCTTTTTACAGAACAGGCGTTTGGCCCGGCATTCGGCAGGGTTCTTGTGGCGGCCATGGAAACAGAAATAAAGGCTGGATATCCTGTCGAGGCTGTACTGCTTGAGATTATCATGTCCGGCGAATTTTCATACACCATCGAGAAAATCATCAATGCCGGGTTGATTGAACAGATGAGCTTCCATTCGCAGACTAGCCAGTACGGGACAATGACGCGGAGCCTCAACTATCTGGACCTGCCCCTTGAGGATAAGATGAAAAAGACACTAGATGACATCAGGTCCGGTGCGTTCACCAGAGAATGGCAGGAAGAACAGCGTAACGGCCTGAAGAACTTCAGGGAATTGATGGAGTTCAGGAAGCATATGCCTATAAGTGAATGGCAGAAAAAAACAAGGGCTGCTTTCAGAAGCATCGGAAAGGCTCCGGAGGAAGGGGAGTAAAAATCTCCCAGTCCTGACCCGTTATAGCAGGGGGCCTGCGTTTTAATCGCATGGTCCGCTAAGGTACTCAGGTTTACTGCAGAGAAAAGTTATCCGGCATTAAAGGAGGTAAAGGATATGGAATACAAAAAGAACAGCAGGGTATTTTCCGATGACGACCCGCAGTCGCTCGTCAGGCGCTCCATGTTCTATGCCTGCGGCCTTACGCACGAGGAGATGAAGCGTCCTATCGTGGCTGTTGTGAACACCTTTAATGAAATGCATCCCGGGCACATGCATCTCAGGACAATTGCAGACAGGGTCAAGGCCGGCATCCGCACAGCAGGAGGGGTCGGTCTGGAGTTCTCAACCATAGCCCTGTGCGACGGTCTGGCAATAGGGCATGAAGGCATGAAATTCGTCCTGCCGAGTCGCCAGGTGATAGCCGATTCCGTCGAACTGGCTCTGCGCGCCCATTGCTACGATGCGGCTGTCATGATCGGTTCGTGCGACAAAATCATTCCCGCCCTGCTCATGGCGGCCGCCAGGGTCGATATACCGGCCGTCATCGTAACCGGCGGGCCAATGCCTCCAGGTTTCTGGGCCAGGGAAAAGATAAGGGTCTCGGTATCCAGCTTCGATAAACTTGTCAGAAAGGTCATTGCGCCTGAAATAAAGCCGCAAATACGGGAAGAAGCCCTATCCTCGTTCTATCCTTGCGCGGGCGCATGCTGGGGCATGGGCACGGCCAACACAATGGCATGTCTGTGTGAGGCCCTGGGCATGAGTCTTCCGGGCGATGGTACGGCGCCTGCGGTTTCATCCAAAAAGCTGCGGCTGGCTGAAGAGGCAGGCGAAAGGGTCCTGGAACTCCTGTGTAAGGATATGAGGCCTTCCACGATAATGACCGAAAATGCTTTGAACAATGCCGTCAAGGTAAACCTTGCCATCGGCGGATCATTGAATACCGTGCTGCATCTGCCCGCTTTGGCGCATGAACTGGGCATGCGCATGGGCTATGACACATTTGACGAGCTTTCGCGGCAGGTCCCGCACCTTACCAATATTGAGCCCGCAGGTCCGCATTCAGTGGTGGAACTGGACGAGGCCGGAGGAATCCCCGGGGTCATGAAGACCATGAAGCATCTGCTAGACATAACCGCGCCTACCGTCACCGGAAAGACCGTGGCTGAAAACCTGGACAGCGCGGCCGTGCTGTCGGATGAGGTGATAAGGCCGTTTGATAACCCGGTGCATCCTTACGGCGGGATCGCCGTGCTCAAAGGGAACCTTGCGGAGCAGGGCGCCGTCGTCAAGCAGGTGGCTGTAAAGGAAGAAATGTGGCATGTCACGCGTCCGGCCAGGGTGTTCGAGTCGGAAGAAAAAGCCCTGGAGGGGCTGCTCGGCGGAAAGATAAAAGAGAGGGACATCATCGTCATCCGGTACGAAGGTCCGAAGGGCGGTCCGGGTATGCGCGAGATGGCCCTGTTCAGGGCCGCACTTGAGATGTTCGGCATGGGCGACACGAACTATATCGTTACGGACGGCCGGTTCTCAGGTTACAGCAGCGGTCCGTCGATAGGCTACCTGTCGCCGGAAGCTGCCGAAGGCGGGAACATTGCACTGGTGCAGGACGGCGATATGATAGAGATCGATATAGAAGCCAGGAAACTCGAACTGAATGTGTCCGGGGCCGAACTTAAGAAGAGGAGGGAGAATTTGATTATTCCGGTGCAGCAGCACCCCAGAGGATATCTTGATATCTACAAGCGGCTGGTTTCATCGGCTGACAGGGGAGGAGTTCTAGTC
Source organism: uncultured Bacteriovoracaceae bacterium (assembly GCA_964400685.1). Classification (GTDB taxonomy): domain Bacteria; phylum Desulfobacterota; class Desulfomonilia; order UBA1062; family UBA1062; genus DATCTV01. Next base: position 22,073 of record CAYNVT010000014.1, read on the forward strand.
GCGCCGGAGGATTGATACCGCCAGCCGGATATTATTTTCATAACAGCCGGGGTGATAATACTGCCGTGAATCTGCAGGTCCTCACCCCTGTTGCCCGGGTTTTTCCATATAGCGCTCGAAGGTTTCAACGTAAGTTTCAAGACCGGTGAACGGGGTTGCCTGTATCCGCTCCGGATGAGTTCTGAAACGGCCTGCCAGCGTTTTTGGCGATACGCCTTCATGGGCGGCCAGTCCCAGTATGGCGGCGCCCAGGGCCGATGCCTCGTTCAGATCCGTGCAGATAACCGGCGATTCCGGGAACAGAGCCGCGATCAGATGTGTAAACAGAGTGTTGTTTGAAAAACCGCCTGCAATGATGGCTGTCTTGCCGGGCGCGATGCCTGCACGCAGCATTGCCTTGCGGGTATGCAGGGCCATGCTGAGCATCAGGATATTATAGACCCTCTCGTAATCATTAACGAATCCGGGGGCCTGGCCCGTAAAAACCTGATCCAGAGTAAAGATTTTATCGCCTTCGACGAATCGCGCCGGCGAATTCATATACATGCCGAATGGAACTATTGCCGGCAGTATGAACTCGTCACTGCGCTTAAGGATATCTTCGAGAAGAGCAGGGTTGAAGCCGGGATGATCGCGTCTGCCGTGGCTTCCCTCCAGGAAACCCATGTACAGGTCGAATTCCAGTCCGGCCACAAAAAGGGCTGTCTTGAAAACGCCGCCGAAGCCGTCCAGGTTAAAGTAGACCATTTCGCCGATTTCATCTTCGGCCAGCCGGGGGGCGGGTACAGGGTGCATGACAACGCACATGGAACCGGTGGAAACGAGCACGAAATCATCAGGATCCCTTATGAGGAAAGGCACCATGGCGGCATTGGAATCATGTACGCCCATGGTCACGATAACATCGGCGGACAGGCCTGTCCGCCGTGCGATCTCAGGCGTGATAGTGCCCAGTATATCCCAGGAATTTGAAACATTGGCAGGGATAAGTTCCTGTACACCGAGACGGTCTCTCACCTCTGACCACCTCATCTGTTCGAAGTCCCACAACCCCGTGTGCGTGCCGGCATAGGTTATGTCCATTCCTGTTTTTCCTGTAAGGAGAAATCCGTAGTACTGAGGCAGGCCGAGAATGGTTCTGGTGCGGGCGAACCCTTCGGGATAATGAGTCTTTACATAGTATATCCCGCGCGCGATCACGCTTAAATACGGCATGCGGGGGGTGGCCATGCGGCGCTGTACAACGCGCGGGTCGCCGATGAAGGCGTCGAAATCGGCATGAAAGGCCTCTCCGGGGTCGGTCGAACCTGAAAGAGCCGGTACGGCCAGGCTGCCGTTTTCGTCCAGACAGACGAAAGTGCCCCCGTAGGTGGATATGGAAATGACCGCTATATTGTAGCGCTTTCCCATATCAGAGAGCGAATCAAGAAAAAATCCTGTTACCGCCTCAACGGGTTCGTGGTTCTCCGTCCCTTGCGCCACATCGTCGATGGTGGCGAAAACGCTGTCCACCTGGTTCAGGTTCATGTCATAGATTAGGAGCTTCTTGTTGGTACGGCCTACGTCCAGTACAGCAATATGGCGTGCGTCCTGACTCATAAATCCCCCTTTGCTTATCACTTCTTTACAGGTTCTTGCGATTCTCGCATATTTCCCATAATACATCGGCAAACAGCGGACCGCACATTGTGCCTGTTGCCAAAGCATAGCATAAACAAGGCATTTCCCCCAAGAGTGCAGAATGAAAAAAACCTTAAAAGATTATGAATTTCGTGCTGGTAAATATTTTTAAAAGCTTTTCGCGGGTTCCTTCCAGCATGTTTCTGTCTCTGCAAAACCGCTTTTTATCTATGGTTACAGCTGCGCCGCGCCAGAATCTCCTGTTTAATCCGTTTTCCTTTTGCCACCAGAAGGGGTTTGACGACGCGCTTCATGCCGGGGAACAGATAGCCCATGGTGGTCATTATGCCGGACATGGTTCCGCCCGTGATACGTTCTATTTTTCCGTCCTGCATGGTTTTGAAGACCTCTTCCGCCACCTCGGCAGCCGTTACCATGGGTTGTGACAGGGCAATGTCAGGTACCCGTTCGATGTCGTCCATGATAAACCCGGTATCGACAGGGCTCGGAGAAACCAGGCAGCATTTGATTTCGGGATACGTCTCACGCAGTTCCTCTGCCAGGGCATAGCTGAAGATACGAAGGCCGAATTTTGTAGCCGAATATGTTGCCATGCCGTCGACAGCGTTCCTGCCTGCCAGAGAGGCTATGTTAATGATCATTCCGCTCCTCTGCTCCTTGAAGACCTCCAGCGCCATGCGGGTCAGAACAATGGGGGCCTCCAGATTGACCCGGACCATCTGCTTAAGATTTTCCGGCGGGATCGTTTCTACCGGCCCTCTGGTATGCTCGCCCGCATTGTTGATCAGGTAATCAATAGTGCCCCAGCGCGCTCTTGCTTCCGCGATGATCTGTGCGAATGCGTCATAGTCCGTTACATTAACGGCATAAACGGCAGTACGTTGGCGATCAAGCTGTGAGGCAAGCTTTTCCAGAGGCCCTTCGCGGCGTGCAATCAGTACGCAATTGGCGCCTTCGCCTGCAAATTTCCTCACTATTGCCTCGCCAATTCCGACCGATGCCCCGGTGATGATGGTGGTTTTGCCCTTCAATATCTGCATTGATTCCTCCTGGTCATCGCCCGGCGAACTGCGCCCGTTTCAATGCCGTCACACCTAGGAATGCCGCCAGTACGCACATGGCGGCGCAGAGTCCGAAGGCCAGATTGTAGTTTCCGAACCTGTCATAGAGATAGCCGGAAAGCGGTACCCCTAGTCCTGTGCCTACGGTCTGAAAGATGGCGACGATGCCGTAGATTGGTGCAAAGTGCTTTAGCCCGCCACAGGCGGCTGTAATAAGCGGCGGCATGACCGTCTGCACGGCATTGCCGAAGCCGTAGACCATGCCCCAGATAATGGCCACGGCAACGATCCTGGTACCGAAAAGGATCATAATACCTGCGGTAAGAATGCTGCAGAAAAGGATCAGCCCTGTTTTCAGCCCTTTCCTGTCGCTGATCTGGCCCAGGGAGAGCTTGCCGAAAACGGTCATGCCCAGGTAGAGCGCCATGATGTTGGCAGCGAATGTCGGACTGTGGCCGATGTCCGTCAGGTAGGGGATCAGGTGCTGTTGAACTCCCGAATTCAGCACATTGAGAAAGAAGATCATGAACGCCAGGAACCAGAAGGTGCCAGTTTTAACGAATTCACCGGGCGTGTATCCCTGTATGATCTCAGGCTCGTTTTCTGCCGGGGCGGTTACTCCATCCGGGTACAGGCCTTTGTCACCGGGCTGCTTGCGCATGATGATTATGGAGGTGGGCACGGATACCAGTCCGATTATGGTGCCCAGGATGATGATAGTCGCGCGCCATCCATAGGTGAGGATGAGCCAGTTGCCCAGCGGGTTGAAGATCAGACCGCCGAGGCCGGTGGCCGTGAATACAATTCCCATTGCCAGACCGCGTTTTTCCTTAAACCAGTTGTTGATCATGGTGGAGACTGGAATGATATGGCTCCCGGCATGGCCGATCCCGACGATTGCGGCCATGACATAGAACTGCGTCAGGGTCCGGCATTGAGAATAAAGGGCAAAGCTCACGGCCAGCAGAGAGGTAAAGACCCCCATCACTATCCGGACATCGAATTTCTCAATGAGCTTGCCGACAAAAGGTGCCGTGAACATCATCGCCAGCGCCGCAATCGTTATATAAAAGGAAAATGCGCCGCGGCTGAATCCGTACGTTTCGCACACAGGTTTGAAGAATATACCCAGGGTGTTGATCCCGATCCCTATGCCTATGAAATTGAGTATAAAACCGCCGATAACGATCCACCAGCCGTAGAACATCTTTTTCTGCATGCATCCTCCTTGAAAACACCACCCCCTTATTCCAAGGGCCTACCTGAGCTTTTTTATGACAAAATCGCACCTTTCGATGCCGAGCCCACATATTTCACATATCTACGGATGTACCCCTCCGGCAGCTCTCTTCTGAACGGTTTCCAGAGGGACTTTCTCTTTTCAAGCTCATTGTCTGAGACGTGCAATTCGAGCTTTCTGGCGGGTATGTCTATGGTTATCTCGTCGCCGTCCTTCACCAGCGCGATAGGGCCTCCGTCGTATGCTTCCGGTGACACATGACCAATGCACGGCCCTTCGGTTCCGCCTGAAAACCGGCCGTCAGTTATAATAGCAGCTTTCTTGATGCCGAGTGCGGAAAGACCCATGGTCACGGCAAGGGTTTCCGGCATGCCGGGTCCGCCCTTGGGGCCCTCGTTACGGATTACTAGGATCTCATTTTCATGGACGTTGTTTTCGCGCAGCGCCAGGAGCGCGTCGTGCTCGGATTCGAATACCCGCGCCGGGGCCGTGAACTCCATCATGTCCTTTGCCACCGCCGACTGCTTGATAACCGCACCTTCGGGTGAAAGGTTACCATAGAGGACCGCCGTTCCGCCCTCGGGGTAGAACGGGTTTGTTTTCTCAGGTATTACGTCGGTGTCCTTGACGGCAAAGAACGGCATCAGATCACCCCATGTCATTCCTAATGCCGTTTTTGCGTCCTTGTGGATGTCATCGGCAATTACCTTTATTACTGCCGGCACGCCTCCCGCCATAAAGAAGTCTATCATCCCGTCAGGGCCGTTGGGCATGAGTTTGCAGAGCGTGGGTATTTTTGTATTGAAGTCGTTGAACTTGCTTATAGGGAATTCAATACCGAGATCATGCGCAATGGCCGGGATGTGCAGAGCCGCATTCGTGGAGCCGCCTATGGCGAGATTGACCATGAGCGCGTTTTCAAGCGCCTTCATGTCCACGATCTTTCTTATCGTGAGATCTTCCTCTACCATTGAAACGATCCGCTTTCCGGAATTCCTTGCAAACAGCAGCTTTTTAGAATGAAATCCCGGGACGCTGGATGAACCCGGAAGGGTAAGGCCCATTGCCTCGACAATGCTCTGCATGGTGTTTGCCGTTCCGATGACCTCACACGATCCGCATGTGGCTGCCGTGATAGTTTCCGCCTTGCAGATCGGATCATCGTAATCCAGGTTGGAGGTGCTTTTTCTCTTTTTCTGTTCGGGATTGAACCTGATCTGCCAGGAGCCTGGCCCGCCTGTAAGGAAAATGGTGGGCAGATCAAGCCTGGAAGCGGCCATCACCATGCCAGGGATAATTTTATCGCAGCTTGCAATCAGCACGAGTGCGTCATACTGCATGCTGCGGCAATGGGTTTCGACAATATCGGCGATCAGATCACGCTGGGCCAGGATGAATCGCATACCGCTGTTGCCTTCGGTCAGCACGTCGCACGGGGCGGGCACGCTGAATTCCATCGGGATGCCTCCGGCCATGAACACACCTTCCTTGACCTTCTCGGCAAGATTCTTAAGGTGCATGTGCCCCGGGTTAATATCCGTTTGGGAATTAACTATGCCGATGATCGGCTTCTGGTTCAAGTCCTCCTTCTCAAAGCCCAGGCCGTCCATACATTGAAGACGCGCCACGCAGATTGGAAAATCCTTTGTATCGAATATAGGCTGGCTCTTGGGTTTTTTCATCTCAATACCTCCCTGTAATTTTTAATTTGATATAACCTAGTCTAATTTATGGCTGGTTCCATACTCGGCGATTATCCTGTCGCGGTATTTCCTGAGCACTTCCCTGTTTTTGCGGCCCTTCGCCTCGTTCATGGATTTGGTCAAGCGCTTAATGCCCGGGAAAAGATATCCACCGTGTGTCATTATGCCTGTCAGTATCCCTCCCGTGATCCGTTCCATTTTTCCGTCAAGGGCTGTCTTGAAAACCGCTTCGGCCGCGACTTCGGGCGTTACCCATTTCTGTGAAAGTGAGATATCGGGCACCTTGTCGATTTCTTCCAGAAGGAATCTTGTGACTACCGGGCCTGGAGAAACGAGGCAGCATTTGATATCCGGATACGTCTGCCTGAGCTCTTCCGCCAGACCATAGCTGAATGCGCGAAGGCCGAACTTGGAGCACGAGTATGTCGAAGCGCCCTCGGTCGGAGTCCGTCCGGCCAGGGAAGCGATATTGATCACCATGCCGTGCTTCTGCTGTTTGAAGATATCAAGTGTCATTCGGGTCAGTACGATCGGGGCCAGCAGATTCACCTTTACAATCTCGGTCAGGGCTTCCGGTGCAACCTGGGCCACCTGTCCCCGGTTTATGCAGCCGGCATTATTGATCAGATAGTCTATCGTGCCCCAGAGTTCTTTTACCTTGCCCAGCATTTCACCGAAGGCGGGATAGTCCATGACATTCATTGCGTAGACGGCCGCGCGCTGCTGATCCATCCCGGCTGCCAATTTTTCCAGCGGCCCCCTGTTGCGGGCGATAAGTACGCAGTTCGCCCCTTCTGCGTAAAATTTTTTGGCAATGGCCTCGCCGATTCCAGCCGATGCCCCTGTGACGATGGCTGTCTTTCCTCTTAGTTCATTCATGGTCTTTTCCTCCCTCTGATTTGCAGACGTTTAATAATTGACGGGCCCTGGGGGAAGTTGCGAATGTTGATTGAATACATGGATGGAGGGCGTCGGTATTGATGCGTCTGCTGCCCTGAATATCATTAGTGACCGGCATATTTCATCTCCCCTGAGACCAATGGTCCATCGGGTAGTGGTATACCCATTCACCCGTTGCTGAAAAACTGGTCATCGGTGCATAAAGAGGGTCCAGCTACCTATATATGACCGTCAGTCATATAAAAGATATATGACTAAGGGTCATATATAGCAAGCGCAAATTTGTCAGCAGCTGAAAAACCGCTTAAGAAAATCACTCAGCATGATCTCGGCTTCATCCCCCAGTTCGTCTTTGATGATGGCCTTGTAGCAGACATCCAGCATAAGCCCCATCATGACTTTGGAATAGGTCTCCCAATTCGTGATGGGATAACTCTCGTACTGGTTCAGGTTCGCGGTAACCAGCTGCGCGAAAGCTGCAACCGTTGCCTGGGTGGATGGGAACAGGCTGTCGGACAGAAGATTACGGCGAAGCTCGATGAGAAACATGCGATTGGTTTTGAAATAAGCAATGACTGCCTTGGACATGTTCAAAAGCTTTTTATTCATATCGATATTGGGAAAAATGACCCGCTCGAGAAATTCCTGAACATAGCGGTTGATAACTGCATCCACCAGTTCGTTCTTGTCATGGAAGTACAGGTAGAATGTCCCCTTGGCAATGCCTGAGGCCTCTACGATCTCGCTGATCGCAGTTTTGTCTACACCCTTGGTCTGAAAGAGCTCTATGGCGCAATCTTCTATAATCTCCCGGCCTACGAGCTTTTTTTTACGCCCGGCACGGGAATGTGATGGCTGTTTTGTTGTCATATTCTTCTCTTATAATAAGAATTATGCTCTTTCTTTCTTGTCTATCACAAATTATATCAAGAGGGCTAGTAGGGCATCTGTGTCTTTCCAGCAAGCCGCAACTTTGCACTTGTTAATTATGACCAGTGGTCATATAATCTCATGCAACATCATGACCATCAAGATCAAAGACAGGCATGTTCCATGTAAAGGTGGTTATCCACCTTATTATATGAAGCAGTCTTCATCTGCGAGAGCAACAAGGGGTCAAGTGAGTCCGCGATGAACATAAGGAGGAAATCATGAAGTTTGAAGGCATTTTTCCGGTAGTTCCGACTCCGCTTTCTGATGATGAACAGGTTGATCACAAGGGGCTCAAGCATCTGATTGATTATTACGTAACCAGCGGGTGTCACGGTCTGCTTGTAATGGGCAGCGGGGGAGAGTTTCCCTACATCACGCTTGAAGAAAGGCGCGCCATAATCGTTTCCGCGGCAGAGGCGAATGCCGGGCGCGTTCCTCTTGTATCCGGATGCGGTTTTTTCAGCCTTTCAGAAACCCTTGCTTTCTTTCGCGCCTGCGAGGGACTGCCGCTCGACGGACTGCTGGTGGCGCTGCCGACATATTACCCGCTCAAGTTCGATGACGTGTTCGCCTATTATAAAGAGATTGCCCGGCGCGCACCCTGCCCCATACTCTATTACCACTTCCCGCAGATGACCGGTCTTTTCTTCACCCCTGAACAACTCGGTCGCATCCTGAGGATCGACGGTATTGCAGGCATGAAGGTGAGTTGCTTCTGCCTTAAAGAAATGCGCCAGATTCTCGAGCAGGTCCCGGCAGAAAGATTCAGCCTGTTTGCAGGTGTTGGTTTCCTGCTGCGCCATACAATTGACATGGGAGGTCAAGGCGTTATCGACCCCATTGCATCGTTCGCCCCGCATCTGGTTGTAGAGGCCTATGAAGCGTGCAGGAATGGCGATGCACAACGATCAAATGTGCTCCAGGAAAAAATTCTGGACATGATACCGATTGTGAATTCTTTCTCTCTCCCGGCCTTTATCCAGAAGCGGGGCTTCAAGCTGATGTCTCAGATGCCGAAGCCGTCTCGCACCTCAGGCAAAGCCGCCCGGCACGCTGTCATCAAGGAAGTCATAAGGCAGCTCGGCCACCCGATTACATCGCGCGTCCGCTCACCCCTGCCCCAGCTCACGGATAAGGAAAGCATGCAGGTCAGGGATTTCATTGCAGGCAACCCCGACCTTGTTAAAGAGAGGGTATGATGGCCTCAATAATAGATTGCCATTATCATCTGGATGAAAGCATTCTTACCGTTAATGAAATGATCAGCCGGATGGATGCATGCGGAATTGACAAGACAGCCCTGATGGCAAGCCTGAATGACCCGTTACCTGAGCCGCCACGGCTGCTTATAAGGATTCTGCAGTTTCTGCTGTTTAGCCCGGCCATACAAAAGACAGCTAGAATTTTTATCGACAAGTTTACTCCCGACGGGAACATAAGGATAAGCGGCAAAACCTATAAAATATATGCCCACCCGGACAATAGTAAGGTCTTTGATCTTGTCGCAAGAATACCCGATCGTTTCCTGGGCTGGGTATTCGTACATCCTGATTCCGGGGCCGAACTTGTGAAAGAGCTGGAAAAATGGATATCTCACCCCGGTTTTGCAGGCGTCAAGGCTCATCCCTTCTGGCACAGGTTCGAACCTCTCAAGCTGCTGCCTGTTGCCGATATGCTCATCAGCAAAGGGAAGCCGCTTCTTATCCATGCCGGATATGAATCACACGGAGATTTCATGGCGCTTGCAGAAAAAGCGCCGGAACTTAAACTTATCCTGGCGCATGCAGGTTTCCCGGGATACCGCTCAACCTGGCAATTAATAAAAAATCATAAAAATATTTTCGTTGACCTCTCACAGACGGCATATGTCAGTGATGAGGTCACAAGGAATGTTGTCGAGTATCTCGGGTATGAACGCTGTCTGTTCGGCACTGATGGACCTTACGGTTTTCATGCAAAAGACGGAAAATTCGATTTTTCTTTCATCAAGCGGCGCATCGAGAGGCTGTTTCCATCAGAGAAGATACGGGAACATCTCCTCGGGCAAAATTTTATTGATATCGCTGGCATTGCCTGAAGCTCTGCCCGTGAATGACGGCAGCGAAAACAAAAGGACAACGCAGATCGGGATATCGGTTTATCAGGAACAACAGACGTAAATACAATATCCCAATCAGCGTCTTATATCCTGTGTGTGGATGATTCCAGTTCTTCGGTTTACTGTTCAGGGGCCTGCCGCGTCCATTCCCCGTCCGCAAACCCGCCGGTCTTATGAGTGGCGTAAAGCTTGCCGTCTGACTTGAGCACCAGATTCAATACACCATAACCCATGATGCTTCCCTTGGGCACGTCGGCCCATTTCAATTTCAGCTTGTTCCCGCTTATGGTGCCATAGGCCACGTTGCTCCAGCCCGGGGCCTGGGACTCTGCCTCACCATACCACCAGATATCGTTGTTCAACTGCCGGATATAGTATTTCCCTCCGCTGTCGCTGTTCCAGGTTCCGGTCAGATCGGTCGCAAAAGCCGCGGATATTACGAAATTAAAACCAACCACCAATGCCGTTATAAGAACTATTTTTTTCAGCATCCGTCCCCCCTAAATTAATTGTTTTAAAAACCTTTCACTATAATAACCTAGATACTCTTCATCCAATCTAGTCAATAACGGGCAATTTTCTTATGCAGCCGTTCATATCAGGGTATATTGTACAGCCACCCGGACAGCTTTCCGGAATCATAATCATCCTGCGCTTCCTCGCCGAACAGGTAGGGGTAGCAGCCGGTGAACCCCTTCAGATAATACTGGAACCATGCAGTGAAATATTTGCCCGAAAGACGGCGCTGTTCCGCAAAAGCAATCCCCATCGGATTGTCTATTTTCAGTATCGTGGCGATTTCGGCGTATGTTTCGTCGAGGAAGCCGATATGGTTGCCGCCATTTATCTCGACATATTCCTTTATGGCATCTCCGGGTATGACAGTGTCATAATATGGCCGGGCATTCGCCGGCGGAACCAGCCTGTCATTGGTCCCGACCTGAATCTGTGTGGGAACTCTTATGTTCCTTGCAGCTGACATGGTATCGGTTTCCACTGTCCGGCTGTATCCGGCAGGCGCCAGGCCTACTGCTGCATCTATCTCTGAGCCCTGCATGCCGGTGGCCTCGATGCTTCCGCCCCCGCCCATGGAGAGCCCAATGGAGCCGAACCTGTCAGTATCCAGTAAGCCGCTCACAGGCGAATCGCTCATCTGCGACTCGTTTTTCATCCTTGTAATGCCGGCTTTGAACCCTGTTGCCCACTGGGTAATATCAGAGGAGTATGTTTCGGGCGGGGTGAAGCAGATAGTCACATACCCGTGGGAAGCCAGGTGCCCGGCTATCCACGTGATCTGCGACTCCTGGCCGAGGAGCCCGTTGCAGACCGCGATCCCCGGGTAAGGGGCGCCACGGGTGTCTTTCGGGGTTCGAAGCCCGTCGGTCAATGCAGGATAGCGGATCACCGCCTGATAAGTCCCGTACGGTTCGATCGTATAGCTGGTTTTGTAGTTTCCCACATGGTACGGACCAGTCTCTTCAGGGGATGCATCAGGCGGCTCGATTGCGGAGACTACCTCAAAATCAAGGCCCTCAAAACCATTAACATCACCCGCTTTGATATTGATTGTATAGCTGGGAGGGTCGAAGGTGTAACCTGCAAGGGATGGCGCTATGGCATAGGTGCCGGGCCGGAGATGTTTGAAAGCGTATACTCCATGTTCGTCGGTCGTTGTCGCCATTGACATGTCTCCGGTCAGGACAACCGGGAACCCTTCAAGCGCAATTCCGCCATTAGAGAGAGACCCTGTGGCCTTACATCCGGCTATGCATATCAGAACAATAGAAAGTGAAGCGTACAGGACTTTACGCATTATAGCCCCTCCTCAAAAACTCATTATTCCGAGCGAACCTGTCTTATTATATGGGAGTTCCATTTCTCTTTCAACTTTCAAAGAATCCAATGCATATTTCTTTTAAACAGTTAAATCATTTGACTGTGAAAGAAACAATCCTGTATAAATCTGATTTTATCAGTCTATATGAAATTTAAAAAGGGTTGGGAGGGTAACCAGATGAGATTACAGTCTTTCAAGGGTTTTTTATCAAAATGTTTCCTTGTTTCATCCTTAAGCATGCTTGTTCTTTTTTTATTGACCGGGGCACTATATGCAAAGCCGTCAGCATCAGAAGAAGAGAAAATATACAACAACCTTTTATCCATAGCCTTCGGCAAAGGCGATATATCCCTGTTCGCAAGGCTCAACACAGAATCCAACCAGATGGACTGGGCGAATGCCAGACCGGAAGATTTTACCGGAAATTTGAGGATACTCAAGCCAAAGGGCGTCAAGACGTTTTCACATGAAAATTCGATTTACCTCATTAGAAAAACGACAGGAGAAATTTTCCTTCTGACGCCGCCGGAAGATCCGGAACTGCTCAAAGAAGGCGCCGACTCGGTTTATGCAGGTATTGATAAAATGCTTCAGGACAAGCTTTCATTCAAAATTGAAACAGTTACGGGTGAAATCAACGGACAGACTTACAACTTTGCAAAACTCCTCGCTAAGCCAGAGCAGGTATTTCTGGACAAGATTTTCAAGCTTGCCATCATCCTTATGCTTTTCCTTGTCATGGTAGGCATGGGTCTCACCCTGACAGCGGAAGAATTCAAGCTTGTTTTCAAGCAGCCGAAAGGTATCATTTTCGGGACAGTCCTTCAGTTCGGAATGATGCCTCTCATAGCCCTTGCTTTAGGCCATTTGATGGGTTTTTATAATGTTTTTCCATATATCTATGTAGGCATGATACTCGTTACTGCAACGCCCGGAGGCGCAACCTCCAACCTGATGACATATTTCGCAAAAGGCGATGTGGCCCTGTCGGTTTCGCTTACTTCTTTTTCTACAGCTCTGTCGCTCTTATTCACGCCTTTGATTCTGGCCGTCTACTGTTCAAATGTCCCTGAGGTGAGCATGCCGGTCAAGATCGTCGTCATAACGATTTTTGTGCTGGTGCTGATACCGCTTATCATTGGCATGCTCATCAGAAGCAGATGGGAAAAATTTGCCAAGAAGGCCATCCCCTTCTTTTCAGCACTTGGAATCATTGCGCTTCTTTTCATTATAATCGCAGGAGTGCTCAGCAACCTGCATGCCTTTGCAGATACTGAACGTTACGGCTTCAAGTTCTATTCCATGCTCTTCATAATGACGGTGCTCGGCATGTCCCTGGGCGGTATTTTCTCCAAGTTTATCGGAATAAACAATTATCAGGCGAGGGCGATTTCAATGGAACTGGGCATCAGAAACGCTTCGCTCAGCATGGTTATTGCTCTTCTCATCCAGGATATCATGGGTGATTTCCACAGTTCCATGTTCATTACATCCGGGCTTTACGGCATTGGCATGTATATTGTCGGAGGGATTTCGATACCTGTTTTCAAAAAGCTGCTCTATGTTGAAGAACCGCCAATTGTCAAGGTTGACCCTGCCGAGGAGGCGTATTAGCCGATACTCATGCTGGCTTATAACCGGGGCAGATGCCCGGGACGCTTATGACAAGATAACTGATGGGAGTTAAGCTATAAGGTGTCCCGATACATTCTGCTCCGTTCTTTTCGCAGGTTTCAGCGGCTGAGCCTCTTCAGCGCCGCAGGTAGGTCTCGGTGGCCCCGAGGTCATTGTTCCGACAATCCGTTCGTCACCGTTTAAGAGCCCGCCCGTCATCTGTACTATTTCGGTTTCCATGAGCTCCAGGCATTTAAAGGCCATCGGGTTGAGGGCGTTTTCAGAAAACAAGAGCCCATACGCTTCCTTGAGAAACGAGGCGTGTTCATTGCCCAGGTAATACACCAGACTCCAGATCCTGCTATTCCTTAAGTTCTCATCCCCGCGGCCAAATTTTCTGAGGCGTGAGAGCTCTTCTGGGCGCTCGATGCCGTGTTCCGGAGTTGTCTTCAAGTATCTTTTTTCTCCTTAGCTGTTCAATCAAAAAAGTCGGGCGGGTATAATGCAAGGTCTGCAGCTGATGCCACATTAAAAAGGCAGGCTGTGAATGATATACGCTACTGCTATGCCCAGGTAGGTGCCTGTCATCCAGCCGATTATTCCGATGACAACCCCCGTGATGACAATTTCCTTATTCTTCAGTGCCGAAGCCACCATCGGCACCAGCGGGGGCGAACAGATGCCAGCAACAGAGGTTATGATGACCGTATCTACATCGATTTTGAATAAAGAGGCCAGTGTGACATGAAGAGCGAGGCATGCAAAAATAGTCAAAGTCACATAGGCCAGCATTACCGGAGCTGTTGACAGAAGGTAATCTATGTTGGCCATGGAGCTTACCACCAGGCAGAATATGAGGATAAAATAATTTCCCAGCTGAAAGGTCATCTTTATATTCCTGATCTTCGGGACAAACGAACAGGCAATCCCCAGAGTGGTGATAACAAGGACAGACACTACAAAGGCCACATCTTCCTTTAAGACAAGAAAGGAAAGGCCGCTTGCTATGAAAATAACCACAGCAAGTCCGGTCGCATAAAGGAGCGGGATTATTATTTTTTTACTGAATATGCCCTCGTACGAATCATAATTGAAGATATCTTCCTCCATGCTGCTTTGTACAGGCTTGAAGGGCGGGAGGACTTTCAGGAATAGGCGCTGGCCTATTGTCATGAGAAACAGCAGATAAAAGGCGCCTATGACGGTATCAGATGTGTGCGCGGCAAGAAAGAGAGTTTTGTCGGTCTGAAGCGCCGTTGCTATAGCCGCAAGATTTACGGTTCCTCCGGTGTAAACGCCTATGAACATGCCTGCTATCTTCCATGTTTCGGGACCAACATAACTCCTGAATATGAAGTAGCCCGCTGCTGAAATAATGATGATTGAAATCACCTGCAGGCCGAAGGATAGAAGTGATTTTCCCGCGAGTCTGCTCCAGCGTTTTAAATCAAGGGAAAAGAACATGAGAGGAAGCGCCATGCAGACAGTGATAAGCATCATGGGGTTCTGTACTTTATCGAATCCGGACGGGAGAATTCCAATATTCCCGATAAGGGCGCCTGCCACATAGCAGATTACAACAGCGCCGATCTTGTTGATAAACGGTAAGCGGTTACAAAACCATAGAACCAGGGCCGGGAAAAAAAGAAAGAATGCGATAAGCAATAAGACCATATAACATCCTTTTGTATTTAATTTCACCAGAGTGCAATTGATTTCATATATGGCATATGTTAATCGCAATTTCATATCAACTGATAAAAGCCTGCATATAAACTGCAAGGAATGGGAGCGCGAGAAGAGGCGCAACCGTATCGTCGACATTTCCGATGAACTCATCATGAAACGGGGTTTCGACAGGATCACTTTTAAAGATATCGCCACAGTCGCAAACAGATGATGCTGGCCATGTGGGGCCAGATATCCGGCATCATACAGATAATCCTTATGCGGCGGGGGCATTTCAGGGAAACCTTCGGCATAGAGTATGAGGCCTTTTTCGAGGAATTCCTGAATTTGATTGAACGTTCAATATTTACAAATTGAAGAAAAAAAGCATTTTATGAGGAGGCATGTGACGCAATGGATCAGAATTTCATATTTTTACCTGGTCATTGTGCTTTTAGTAATGTTCTCTTTTCAATTGTCAGGCGATAATGATTCAGGGCCTGCCTCATACGATTTTTTATGATAATCTTTTATTTATAAGGACGGTTTCATGATGAAGAGAAACATTGAATTCGGCGAAGGCATACTGACTGAAACATTGGATGTCACTGGCAGCTATATGATGGTCACCATGGAGGAGCCATGGGAACTTATCAGGTTCGAAATTACTAATCCTCCAGCTGAGATAATCTTCAACCGGGACATGACAGTCGAAAACCTTGAAAAGCTCGAAAAAAGAAGATGCCCGAAGATAGATTACATAGTCGGGTTCGGCGGCGGCACATCTTGCGACACAGCGAAATACCTGAGCTGGAAATGGGACATTCCCCTTATTATATCGCCTTCCATCATATCGGTGGATGCATGGCTATGCCGGTCTATTGCGGTGAGGATAGACCATAAGGTCCGGTACATAGGTGACGTCATGCCTGAAAGGCTTATAGTCGATTATTCTATCATCAGGAAAGCCCCTGCCTCCCTGAACAGGGCGGGCATCGCCGATGTCATATCCATAACCACAGCGCTCGGCGACTGGCTCATCGCCCGCGATTGGTTCGGTGCTAAGTTCGATCAGAAGGTTTTTGACAGGGCGCGGAATATAGCTGAAGAACTGATCAAGCATGCCCCGGAAATCAGGGATGTGTCAAAAGAAGGCGTAAAGGCTCTTACAAGCGGGCTTCTTGCCGAGGTGGAGCTATGCGACGAATGGGGAAACGCCCGACCCGAGGAGGGAGGCGAGCATTTCCTTGCCTACAACCTCGAAGATATAACTCACGGCCACTATATCCACGGCAATCTGATTGCTCTTAATATCCTTGTGGTGCTCAAACTTCAGCGTGATAAGGCTGTTTTTGAAATAGAAAGGATGAAGGCCTTTTTTAACGAAGCAGGCATACGGTACAGTCCGGCAAGTCAGGGTATCAGCCGTGATAATTACAGGCAGGCCCTTTTGTCCATGAAGGGATATGTCGAGCGGGAAAACCTCTTTCCCGGCCTATGGTCGCTCGATGAAGTTTTTGATGAAAAAGGGGAGTACTCTATCGACGGGGTCCTTGAATGGATTTTTGCCGTATAGCTTGAGGTGCCGGGAAGGCACCCTTGATAATGCTCTGGACTTTTTGAAAAATTGTACGTGATGTAATCTTATCTTTGCCAAACTGCATAGGGAACGGGGGGAGCCTGTGAAAATAGCTATCGGGTGCACAAAGGCCTTGCTTTCGCTCAAGAAAGAACTTGCGGCCCGTCTTGAAAAATCCGGATATGAGGTCAGGGATGTGGGCATGAAATAGGGCGGTGTTTTCGTCCCCTATCATGTCTCGGCCGCCAATGTCGCAAAAGAGGTCGTCACGGGCACGTGCGAAAAGGGCATAGCCATTTGCGGCACGGGCGCCGGCAGCGTCATAGTGGCCAACAAGTTCAAGGGGGTCTACGCAGTGCGCTGCACCTGCTCATATGAGGCGAAAAAAGCCTCCTCAGTGAACAACGCGAACGTACTGGTTCTGGCCGATGGCTTACACCCCCTCAGCATGTCTGAGCTAATAAACATCAAAGCCCCTGCCGGCGATGTCGATGAAAAAAGAAGGCAGCTTGTAAGCGCATTGGACGCCTCATCCCTGTCGGATATACAGATTGAAAGGACAGCCGCCCTTGCCGCCGGAATCGAGAAATTCATGGATACGAACAAACTCGATGCAATAGCCATGTGCTGCTGGCTTTAATTTGCAGCAACTTACGGGATATCGTCCTGCGCATCGATGTCTCTCGTTCAGGCCGGGGGATGTGACATTTCTGAGGTTCGATTCGGCACCGGGAGAACAGAGACTGTTTTTGAAAAAGGCCACCGGACTACCTATGGATAAGCTCATGAGCGGGACATACCTCAAGGCGCGTTTCGATGAGCCTGTGAAGGATGTGCTCAGGAAGGTTGTCGATAATGGCGTCGCTCACCACGCCTCGATGGCCTACGGCAACTTAATAAGACCTTTCGAGCTGCTCGCAAAGATGAAAGGCTGGCGCCTGATTTCATGAAGAGGGTCAATAAGTGCAAGGAGTTACGTTAAGATAGATTACATCATATTGACTTGATGCGATCAGGAAGTATTCTTATTATAAGTTTTCTGAATAAAATTACGTGAATATGAGGTGAGACATGGGAAATGCCCTGATAAGGATTGCTGCTGTCACAAGTCTAATGGTTACCATCCTTTTTGGCTGTGGTTCATCCTCTTCAGACGACACGACATCAACAACCCCTGAGACTGTAAATACGATGACGTCAACTGACACCCTTGTGCGCCAGACCCAGTCCGGTCCCGTCCAGGGGCGCATTGACGGACAAGCCTTTGCCTGGCTGGGCGTTCCCTATGCAAAGCCGCCTCTCGGAGACCTGCGCTGGCGGGCGCCACAGGACCCTGAACCCTGGACAGCCATCAGGCCAGCACAGGGTTTCTGCAGTGCCTGTCCGCAGTACGGCGGACTCATGGGTTCCATGGACGCAGACACATTCGGGAAGCCAACAGGCAGCGAGGACTGCCTTTACCTGAATATCTGGAGACCCAGATCCGATGAGAAAGGACTGCCCGTGCTCTTCTGGATACATGGCGGCGGCAACTTTTCAGGACAGGCCAATATGACCATGTACCATGGCGCAAACTTCGCTGCGCGGGAGAACGTAATCTTCGTGAGCATAAATTACAGAGTGGGGGCAGTAGGGTGGTTCACCCATCCCTCTCTTCGCGTTGGAGGCCCCCTTGACTCTTCAGGCAACTACGGCACTCTCGACCTCATCAAGGCGCTGGACTGGGTGAATAAAAACATCGAAGCCTTCGGCGGCGATCCCGGCAATATTACCATCGACGGTCAGTCAGGCGGGGCTCAGAATGTCTTCTCCCTGCTTGTCAGTCCCCTGGCTGAAGGGCTCTTCCATAAGGCCATCGCGCAGAGCGGCGGTCCCGGCTCCACAACCATTACCGATGGGGACAAGGTTTCCTCTGCCGTCCTGGAAAAGCTCTACGGGCTCGACAACATACAGGCCGGCGACCCTAAGAGAAGTGACCCTGCCGCATACTTGCGCAGCAAGCCATGGCAGGATATCTACGCCTGCCTGAACCCGGGCATGGCAGGCATGCTTGGCGGCGGATGGTCGAGCATTTTCGAGGATGGGACGGTCATACTTGATAATGTATCTGACCGCATCGATAAGGGTGATTTCCGACACATGCCTATGATTTTCGGAAGTACCAGGGACGAAGCGAAGATATTCCTTCCCCTCGTGGTATCCAAACTCAATAACGGGGATGTGCCGGTCGAGGTCTCCTTCCATGAATTAATCATGAACTTCGATCCTGACAATCCAAACCTTGAACTTTCCGATGTCCTGAACCCCCTGTGGCTGGTTCTGTACGATCCCCTAGCCGATTTGAGCGACACCCTTGCCCGGAAGATAAGTACAGACGGACTCGCCAGAAAGCTGGCTGCTCAACAGGATAACATCTATGTGTACGAGTTCGCATGGGACGAGGAGCCCAGACCGCTGGACACCCTCATCGGCGCAGGACATGCCATAGAGATACCCTTTGTATTCAGCAACTTCGGCCGCACTGCGGACGATCTTTTCCGTTTTGCATGGAGCAGTGCAAATCTTTCCGGGAGGGAGAGACTCTCGGAGGCGATGTCGCATTACTGGGCTCAGTTCGCCAGGACCGGCAACCCCGGTTACCCGGGGGGATATTCATGGCCGGCGTGGTCGAACAAAAAGAACGGGTTCAAGAAAATAATCCTCGATACCGAACTCAACAGCTCTCCCGGGCCTACCGCTGCCGGGCAGCCTTCAGCAGGACCGGGATCTGATTCACGCTATATCTGTGAAAGATTCTCGACCGTAAAGCTTGACCGGCCCGACGGTACTGCCGTGTGGTACTATGTGCCTCAGGTCCTGAAAAAAGAAGACAAAGCCCCTGTCATCATAGTCCTTCACGGATTCTCCCAGACCGACCCATCCATAAGCATGGGCCAGATAAGGCATTATGTCCGTCAGGGATGCATAGTCATCTTCCCGCAGTTCGGCCTCACAGGTTTGGGTTTCCTGAGTGACCTGGACCAGAACCTGATGCTTGAGCGTGCCGTCAGCCTGACAAACCTTGCTCTTTCTGAAGTTGGCAGCAAGGCCGACCTGAATGACACTCTCATAGTCGGGCATTCCCTTGGCGGCCTGCTTGCACTTTGCTGGGAGGCCGGCGGCGGCGTCCACCCGAGGGGCATGATCCTGCAGAACCCGTCAGTGACCAACCAGAATGTCCCGGTCTTCGTTCGTGACAGGATGACCATGCTGGATTTCGAGACCATGGCGACGGCAGTAGACTGCCCGGTGATCCTGTTCAGCGCAGATGCCGACACTATCGCACCTGTAAGCGACACAACAGCTGCCTATCAGTCCCTGACAAATGCCCCCTCAAAAATCCTTTACATGGTGCATAGCGATTATCATGGAAAGCCGGGGCTGACTGCCGATCACTGCGCCCCTATTCTTATCGGCTGCTCCATTGTGCCGGGAAGCGGCGAATGCCTGCTCTGTGCTGAGAATGCCCTGGATTTCCGGGCTTATTATGCTGCAACGGATGCCATGCTGGACGGCCTGAACGAGGTCACATTCGACATGGGTTCATGGAGCGACGGCATCCCTGTCAAAGCAGTGGAAATCCTGATGAGGGAGTAGGCCTTATACAGCTCGGCGGCTTCAGTTAATAATTATATGGGAATTCCATTGTCCTTCAGAAGCTTGCCGATCTTAACGCCGTATTCAGGCATAAGACCCCCCTGTCTAACTTGATCTGGAAAACGGCATCCTGAATTCAATAAACTTATTTCAAAACCGGTCAAGCCTGATGAGTTTTACAGCCGCATCGCGGCATTTATCGGCCAGTTGCGAGTCTATGCCCATCTGTTCCTCGTAGGAGACCTGGGGAAGTATGCCCGGCATGCTGTCAGGGGAGTTGTTCCTCTCGACTGAAGGCGGCATGTAGATAAGGGTATCGGAGGTGAGAGCGCATATGACCTTGACCGGCGCCTTCATGGCAGGCTTTATGCCGGCGAATACTTCTATCTCCTCCCCGTTTTTCCCTTTGTGTTCGCCGGCCTTTATCCCCAGCGCCACATGCGTCGTGGGTTCGCCCGGAAGAGTTACGAGCTGCATCTGCCTGCCCATTCTCACGTAGCTGACACGGGTCTTCATTGTGTAGCCGCCCATAAGCGAGAAGTCAAAGTCCATCTGTATCCTGGAGCCAAGGATCGTTATCAGTGTTATCATCAGGGGATTGTCGACGCTTACATCGACCGCAATGCTGTCAGCGTGAAGACCCTGCTCTATCTCAGTCTGATCATCCATTGCTGCAACTGCCTGTTCAGCAACCAGTTCGCCGAACACCTTTGCGCCTTCATAGAGATCGATATCGTCATCCGGGTTATCGTTTAACATTAGCGACTTCATGACCACATCAATGTCATAAGCCGGGTTCACGTCGCCCATGGTGCCCTGCATGTAAATAACAGGGGTCCCGCCAAGAAGCCTCTGGGCATGGTCTACTAGATAACCGCAGAAGTCCCTGGTGATAAGTGTGGTGTTGTCTGGCACCAGCGCTGCGTGGCTGGGAAGGTTTATCATAACGAAAACACCCTTGCCTGATTTATAGTCCCTCGCCTCGAGAACAGTAAGCTTGTCATCGATTTCGGGGTTAGTAAATTCCTCTGCTCTGCTCGGCCAGCCTCTTCGGTTATACTGCCATCTCTGTGCTTTTCCGTCCTTGTCAGGGAATATGGCATATTCCCCGCTGATGTTTCTGATTTTTATTTCTTCACGTACGAAGTCAGGCTGCGATACGAAGAGCCTGACTGGAATCATGCTGCCATAGGCTTCTATGACAGACTCGACAGCGTAATCGATTATCTTGTTTTTATAGCCTTCCGAGACCCCTCCCATGTATCCGAACAGGTCTGGGCCAGAGTGGGTGTGGGTGGCGGATACGAAAACATTGCTTGCAGGTATTCCGGTTGCCTTCGATACCTCATCCTCGATCTTCCTGGTGTAAGCACTTCCTATGACCGGAGCATCAAGAACCACAAAGGCTACGGTGCTTCCGCCCTGGCTGATTACGAAAGACCTGACATAAGGCACATCGTGAACCCCTGTTGCATTCGCCTTGAGTACGGGATCGCACGCCGAGCATCTTATACCTAGTATGCCGTAAGCAGCCATGTTGATAAGCTTGTTATCAATGTCCTTCCTATCAGGCCAGAGCTCTTTTAACGACACGCCTGCCTCATATGAGCCTTCAGGCGCCGCCGTTTCAAGAGAGGGTGCACCACCAGTTTCATCATTATCAGCTGAAGAGGACGAACATCCGGCTGATACGACGAGAAGATAAAGAACCAGAATGGCAGGCAGCAACCTTATACACTCCATTGAATCCTCCTTGGATAACCTGATAATATAATACCAAGCAAACCAGATGCCATTACAACCTGAAACACAAGCTGATGAAATAATTGCTTGTATCTCAAGGTAGCATAAACAGAGACTATTTTGTATGTAGATTTTTTCCCATTCTTTGATTATCTGGAAGAAGGCTTCACAATAATTTCAGGCTGTGGATGCTTGCATGAACAACAATGTCTTTATGAAACCGGACGGATATCTGCTGGGAGGAGTCTCTTCGAGCTTCAGAATTAATCCCTACACAGGATTGCCTATGTACGTTAAAAAGGCCGACGGCCCTCATATTACCGGGTTTGATGGCAGGCTTTATACTGACTTCTTCATGGGGCACGGAGCAATACCTCTCGGACACAACAGGCCGGAAATAAGACAGGCCATAACCGAGGCGCTTGATTACGGCTTTACAGCCGAGTACGACACCTACATAACATTAAGGCTTGCAGAAATGATATGCAAACACATCCCGTGCGCAGAAAAGGTCCGCTATACAAATTCAGGCAGCGAGGCAACGCTGCTGGCAACAAGGCTTGCCCGGGGTTTCACCGGCAGGCAGAAGATCGTCCGTATCGACGGCCATTTCCACGGAACGAACGACTATATGCTGGCGAACAACCTCGCAGGAAAGATCGACAGGGATAATGACGGAAGAGGTCTGTCCAGGATAGGAAACCTGTCTTCAGGCGTGCCGGATGCAATCAGGGATACACTTTATGTAATACCGTGGAACAACGCAGGTACATTTGAGCTTCTGGCAAAAGAGAAACATGATGAAATCGCCGGAATTATAATGAACCCGATAGACTACAATAATGGATGCATTACTACGACAAAGGGATATCTGAGCAGTATAAGGCAGATATGCGATCAATACGGAATAGTGCTGATCTTCGACGAGATCCTCTCAGGCTTCAGGACCGGCATCTCATGCGCCCAGGGCTATTATGGGGTGACTCCGGACATTTGCACGCTCGGCAAAGCGCTCTCCAACGGTGTGCCGGTTGCGGCGATCGCCGGCAGGGAAAATATAATGTCGGAAATCATGGATCCTGTCGATCCTGTCATTGCAGGTGGTACATTCTCGGGAAACCTGCTTGGTGCATCCGCCGGCATTGCCGCCATTACAATAATGGAAGAGCCCGGATTCTTTGATGAATGGCTGGGGCGTGCTGCAGGTTTCTTCGACTCTCTTCAGACCCTGTTTGATGCATCCCCGGTTCCGGCAAGAGTCCAATATCTGGGCTCAAATTTTTTTATCTATTTCGGGACCCGGGAGCATGTAACAAATTATCATGACTTTACAAAACTGGACAATCTGGCGGCGCGGAAATTCTTTGTGAAATGTATTGAAAACGGCCTTTACTTCCATACCGATTTCACTGTTTCAGCCTTGCATGACAGGAGTACGCTTGATGATGCGCTCGGAAAGATAGAGAAAATTATCAAAGAGGTCTCGCTGTGAAAGAAAAAGCGATTAAGTGGTGCAGAGACAACAGGGAGCTCCTTTTCGAAATGACTCAGGAAATGGTGCTGGCCTATTCTCCGATGACCGACGGCACTGAGATGGACTGCCAGAAAATCGTTGAGAAATACCTCCTTAAGGCCGGAGCTGATGTCAGGTATGAAGAAATCAACCAGGAAAAGATATCCCGACATGAAGACTATGTCGATGTAGAGTCAATGGATTTGCCGCTTTATGAAGGAAGGCCCAACCTTGTCGGCGCATTCGGAGCAGGTCCTGATGATTTCAGAAAGGGGCCGGTTATACCAGGCTCCATAATCATAAACGGTCATGTCGATGTTGTTCAGATGGGTGATGGGTGGACTGTTCAACAGGGCTCGAGGGCTGAGGGAAAACTCTTTGGCCGCGGCTCGGCTGACATGAAAGCAGGCCTTGCCTGCGCAATTTTCACCATGATGGCAATAAAAGAGACCGGTTCCATACTTAAGGCACCTTTGCTGATAGAATCTGTCGTGGATGAGGAAGGAGGAGGCAATGGCACGCTCGATCTGCTGCTCAAAGGCTTCAAGGCGGAAAAAGCCATCATACCTGAGCCCACGAGCCTTCAGGGAGTCTGCATTGCAGGCCGGGGTGCGCATTTTTTCGAAGTGAGCATTATTGATGAGAAAGCAAAAGTTATCCATTACAAGTCTGCCGGACAGGGCCTCCTTAAATCGATTTCCTTGATAGTCGAGGCAGTCGAGGTGCTTTCCGTAAAGCGCTGCGCCGAAGCGAAGCATCCTCTATGGGAGGCGTTCGATCTGGTTGGGATGCCGAAGGCTCCCGCATCAGTGTGCCAGGTGATTGCAGGGGACTGGCCGAGCTCGACCCCTTGCTCTGCAAAACTGCGCGGCACCATCGAATACCTGCCGGGTGAGAAATTTGAAGACATCAAGGCTGAACTGGAAAAGACAGTTTACACCGTCTGTGCAGAAAATGAATTCCTGAAAGGCTGCCGGTGCACAATCCGCTGGTATGGCCTGAGATTCCCGCCGTCAATCATGGATGCCGACAACTCGTGGGCGAAAGAGGTTCGTGATACAGCAGCTCATACAATCTTAGGTAACTCTGAAGAGCCGTTTCCACTCATAGTTGGCAACGGCGGTTCTGACCTGAGGCTGTTTCATCGCTTCGGTATCCCGGCAGTCCTGTTCGGTCCCGGCGGCGACAACACCCACGGCCCGAATGAATATGTGAGTGAAGAGGATATGGCACTCTATACCGAAGTGCTTGTCAACCTGCTGCTGTAGGAATGTTCACTTTCAGTCTGAGCCTTCGTTTTCCTCTACATATTTTCTAACCTCATCCGGTGTGTCACCCAGCTGGTATTTACGGAAAAACCACAGTCCTATCATATAACAAGTGCCCCGATCACGAGGTATGCCAGACGCACTCCCATCGGATTTTTGACAGTATATCCGAAGTTCTGGTAAAGCAGAGGAAGCAGCAGGGTCGAGACTGTAGGGCCGCCTTCTACAGCAAGAGAGAAAGCGCCGTAATAGACTGCTTCGCGCCGCGTTTTTGTCTTGATCTCGTCATAATCGGCTACCGATCCCATCATTGCATATGGCAGCATGGAACTGCCGGCCAGCATGAAGCCAATGAGCGGGAATAGTATAATGGCCATCACCAGCGAAACAGTACCCGGAATCACACCGATAAAAAAGGATGCCGCATATAAAATGCCCAGGACAAGCGTAGCCTTGCGCCAGAGCTTGTGGTTTGTGTTTCTGCGGCCCATTTTGTTCCAGAATATAGCGGCAAAAGCCATTACAATGATGACAACGCCCTGAACTACTGCAACATAGCTTTCCGGCAGCTTCAACACAAGGGTTACAAAATAGGGCATGTTGACTATCAGCATGCCGTAAGCCGCCTGAACGAACAGTGTAGCCAGGAAAAGGCTTATGAAGGGTTTGTTCCTGAATGTGGCCTTAAGACCTCTCCACACAGGCAAAGCCTCCCCGAAATCGGTCACGCTCTTTTCCTGCAATCCCAGAAGGGTCAATCCTCCTCCGGTAAGCGCGGCAATGCCAACGACAATGCCCATTCCGATTGGACCATATGCTGAATTGTAGAGCATTCCGGATGCCAGTGCGCCAACCAGAACGCCGATCAGTGCAAATACATTCTTCCAGGCTGCAAGCGTCACCCTGTCTTTCGGTTCGCCCGCCATTTCAGGCAGTGCGCCATCATAGGGTATCTGCCATGCGCTTTGAAAAATATAGAACAGCATAGTGACGAAAAGAAAATAGATGACATTTGCAGTGGAAAGAAACATGTGCGGAGGAGTCCATATCAGAACCATCATCAATACCGAAAGAGGCAGGAAAAACATTATGAAAGGCCTGCGGCGTCCGAATCTGCCGCGGCGGGTATCGCTCCAGTGACCCAGGAACGGGTCAATTAATGCATTCACCAGATTGCCAATCGCCATCAGAATACCAATGATTGCGATTGGAACAAGAGCCGGCCGGCCTGAATCCGGCGGCGGGGCATAGGTGTACATCAGCCAGGTGGAAACCGTTATAGCCATGATGTTCGTGCTGATGGAAGCAGAGCTGAAAAGCATTATCCTGGGAGTGGTGAGTTTTTCATTCATACATTTCTCCTCAAATATATCCAATATCCAATGAAATTATTACACTTTTTGCCTGTGATTATTATGCTTGAAAATCAGTTCGAATTAAATTAATTTTTAATTTTTAATTACAACGAAATTGAGCAGGCACCAGGAATAACTTTTGTTTGTCCGTTTGTGGCGAAATAGATATGAGGAGACTTTCATGAAAAACATCAGTTCAGGCATAATTTTATTGATATGCTTTCTCACATTGCAAAGCTGTAAGGCTCCAATGACTTTAAAGCTTTTCATGACAGATGGAGTGAATATCCCTGTTCAGAGCGGAAGGCCGATGATTTCCTTCGAGCCGCAGGACAGGCCGGTTATAAGCCTTGCCGGAGACTGGAAGAAAAAGCGATTCGAGATTGACCATGACCTGAGCCTTTCGATGCGGAATTCATCCTGGTTTGAAAAGATTAATGTCGAGTCAGCCGGGGCATATGAAACCGGTTTTAACGATTCCACATGGGATACGCATCAGGTCCCCGGTGTTGAAAACATGATGCCGCCAACTCCCGACAACCCACAGGGCCCTGAAAATTACGAGGGAGGCATATATTACAGGCGCACAATAGACATACCCGGGAACTGGTGCGGCAGAACAGTAAGGCTTATAAGCCTGGGTGCGGATTACATCACAGACCTGTGGGTCAACGGCGAATGGGCAGGCTATCATGAGGGCGGCTATTCTCCGTTTGCATTGAACATATCAGATAAGCTCATCTACGGAGGCAGGAACGTCATCTTCTTCAGGATAGACTCAATGGAATGGAAGCTGAGGCAGGATGTCCTGCCCACCTATTTCGCCACTGACTGGATGCACTACGCAGGGCTTGTCCGGGACGTGTATCTCGAGGCCGCACCTTCTGTGAATATCGTAAGGGCGGATGTAATTCCCAGGGATATCGAGGGAAATATATCAGTCAGCGTTGTTGTGGAAAACAACTCCCCAGAAAAAGCAGCCCTCACTGCAAAGATAAGCGTTTTCAGCATGGACAGGAACAATCCTGGGTATCTCTCGGACCCTGTGGCGGCTCATCTTGCAGGGGACCGGGCATCGCTTTTAGGGCAGATGCAAAAATCTTTCGACCTCGCCGCAGGAGACTTTTCGGCAAAGGGTTTTCTTGTAAAAGTGAATATGCCGAAGTTATGGTGTCCGGCTGACCCGAATCTTTATATATTGAAGGTCGAACTGCTATCGGGTGATGTTCCTGTTGATACTTTTTCGACACAGTTCGGCATCAGGACAGTTGAGGCAGGAGTCGACTCCAAGCTGCTTATAAACGGCAAACCGGTATTCTTCACCGGCATGGCCAGGCACGAGGACTGGCCCGATACGGGAAGGACTGCGACAATAGAAAAGATAAGACGCGACCTTGAAATAATCAAAGATACGAATGTAAGGTTTCTAAGGGCCGGGCATTACCCTAACCATGTATACACCTATATCCTGACCGACAGGATCGGGCTTGCAGTCTGGAATGAAATTCCCGCATGGTGGCTGAATAGCATATCGATTGACAATCTCAGCAAGCGAGGGCTTCCAAAACAGATGTTCCGCGAGATGTGCTGGAATCACCGCAATAACCCGTCAGTAATCCTTGCAAGCGTAGCCAATGAGCCTATGTATTACCTTATCACAACAAATAAACTGAGAGACTGTTGAAAAAGCCCCCAAGGGTTGACATGATATCCCTGATTGTTTTT
>CAYNVT010000015.1:0-49179 GCA_964400685.1 uncultured Bacteriovoracaceae bacterium
CCGTTTGCCGCCTATTATACGCATTCGGCTATTATTCTTGCGTTACCGGAGGCGAAAAAATGTGGAGAGATAAGGGTAAAACATTCGGTAAAATGTCAACACGCGCGGTTCACGCAGGAGAGGGAAGGCTTAAATATGCAGACTCTCTGACCACGCCGATTGTCCAGACTTCGACATTTACATTCAAGGACAGCAAGGAAATTCAGGCCTACACGAAGGACAAGAAGGAAAGGTTCGAATACGGCAGATACGGCAATCCTACCGAAAAGATAGCTGAACAAAGGCTTGCCGACCTCGAAGGCGCTGAAGACTGCGTCGTATTCTCATCAGGCATGATGGCGATAACGACCACCATACTTTCTCTTGTGCATA
The DNA here is from genome assembly GCA_964400685.1 of uncultured Bacteriovoracaceae bacterium. Classification (GTDB taxonomy): domain Bacteria; phylum Desulfobacterota; class Desulfomonilia; order UBA1062; family UBA1062; genus DATCTV01. The sequence goes on from CAYNVT010000015.1 coordinate 373, forward strand.
CCGGCGACCACATCATAATGACTGACGACTGCTACAAGAAGACGCTCGAATTCTGCAACAAGTACCTCAAGCGCTTCGGGGTGGAGTGCACGATAGTTCCCTTCGGCGACTATGAAGTGCTGGAAAAGGCAGTGAAGGAGAATACCAGGTTCATATTCTCGGAGTCTCCCACAAACCCGTATCTCAACGTGTTCGACCTGGAGAAATTCAGGGACATCTGCAAAAGGCGCAACCTGATTTCCATAATCGACAGTACGTTCGCCACGCCTTACAATCAGAGGCCTATTGAATTCGGAATCGATCTCGTAATCCAGAGCGCAACCAAATACCTTGCCGGACATAACGACATCCTGGCAGGCGCTGTACTCGGATCAAAAGAGCAACTCGATAAAATACGGGCACTTCATAAATCGATGGGGGGGCTTATCGATCCTCATTGCTGCTATTTACTGCTGAGGGGATTAAAGACTTTTCCGCTTAGGGTCAGGCAGCAGAATGAAAGCGCATTAAAAATCGCCGAGTTCCTTGAATCTAACAACCGCGTACAGAAGGTTTATTATCCTTTTCTGCCCAGCCACAGACATTATTCCATAGCCAAAGCGCAGATGACCGGCGGCGGGGGCGTGGTTTCGTTCGACATCAAAGGCGACCTAGAAACTGCGAAACGCTTCATGGATGCACTCAAAATGATCTATATTGCCCCGAGTCTGGGCGGTGTGGAGACCCTTATTACGCATCCCGCTATAGTCAGTTACTATGACTATTCAAGGGAAGAGCGCTATGAGCTTGGAATAACAGACACACTCTTCAGGCTTGCCGTGGGTATCGAGGATACTGAAGATATCATCCATGATCTTGAATCCGCCCTTGGCAAAGCGTGAGATCTGAAACAGATACTGCCCGCTGCAAAGGCAATACATGATTTCATTGAAGCAGCGGGCCTCTGTCCTTCCTGATTTATAAACAATTCATACCTTAAACATAAGAAAACTCTTTTATACAAAGATATATTGATGTAATTATTTCCAGGATTACCTTTTTGTTACTTTAATAAATTCAGAGGAGTTGCTTATGTCAAAGGCAAAGATGAGTACCAGAGATTTGATTACAATGCTTATGCTTTTCGTAATGACCACTTTTTTATTTGCGGAACAGAGCATCATGTCGGCTATTTTACCTGAATTGGCCAAGGATTTTAAAACAACAGAAAGTACGCTTGGGGCAATAGGCTCGGCTTTTATAATCATTGGCGCGATAATGAGCCTTACATTCGGTTATCTGGCAGACAAACAGTCCCGCAAGATGCTTTTTGTAGTTGCCATACTAGTGGGAGAGATTCCATGTGTTCTTACAGGATTAAAGTTCGCAACTCCTGATATTTACTGGTTTACTGCATGGAGAGTTTTATCAGGTATTGGGCTTGGTGCTGTTTATCCTTTATCCCACTCGGTACTTGCGGATTATTTCAAGGAAGAGCACAGGGCGTTTGCCTCTGCCTGGATGGGTGTTGCATGGGGTATCGGCGGTATGGTCGGGGTTTCAATAGCCGGATACACCACAAATATGAATCTGTTTGACCTGGGCTGGAGGTTGTCATTCCTTGCTGTGGGCCTTCCTAACATCCCGATAGTGCTAGCATTCTGGGCTTATGCAAAGGAACCGGAGCGTGGAAGGTCTGAAAACGCACTTGAGGAGCTTATCCAGCAGGGTGTCATATACAAGCAGAAAATACACTTGAGTGACTTCAAGGTAATACTTTCGAGCAAGACAAATCTCTTAACCCTTATTCAGGGGATACCCGGTTCAGTGCCCTGGGGGATATTCTCTTACTGGCTGATAACATACTTCCGTAATGTTCGAGGAGTGTCTCAGGAAATGGCAACGACAATTTTTCTTGTTCTGGGCATCGGGAGCACTCTTGGGGGTGTGGCCTGGGCATATCTCGGTGACAAACTCTGGAACAGGAACCCTAAATATATGCCAATTCTATGCGGGTCTGTAATAATAGCTGGGATTATTCCAACCGCCATCCTCCTCAATGCACCGATGAGCAATACAGTATATATGGTTTTTGGCTTCCTGACAGGATTCATTGTCTCAGTTGCTTCGGCCAATTATAAGGCTATTCTGATGAATGTGAACAGACCTGAGAACAGGGGAAGCGTATTTGCTGTATCAAATCTGACGGATAACCTTGGAATGGGCCTGGGACCGGTAGTCGGCGGTCTCCTTCTCGCTCAGGGTTATCAGTTCATGATGAATTTTGCGATTGCCTGGTGGTTGCCTTGTGGCCTGATATTCCTTCTGGTTGCAAGATACATAACAAAGGACAGAGATAATCTGCAGGAATACCTGAATCAACAGGCAAAGATTATGGAAAAGGATAAGGCATAGCATTAAAATTGCCACCGGTTGATCATAGAGCCGGTGGCAATCTACCTTGATTTGTTTATACCGTTTCTTTCACAGAATCCTATCAGTCTGCATCTTGAACAAAAAGGGCTTACAGGCATGCACAGATTCTGGCCATATGGTACAAGCAGGTTGTTTATCTCCTTCCAGTGTCTTCCGGGCAGTTTCTCCCTTAAAGCCATTTCTGTTTCATCGGGGGTTTTGGTCTTTACATATCCCCATCGATTAGTGATCCTGTGGACATGGGTGTCTACACAAATACCCATTTTATCGAATCCAAGAATCAGTACGAGATTGGCTGTTTTCCTGCCAACGCCAGGCAGTTTCAGCAGCTCGTCGAGGGTATCAGGCACATCGCCATGATATCTGTCCATTATTATCCTGGAAATCTCAATAATATTTTTTGCTTTTATATGGTAAAAGCCGACAGGGAATATGGCTTTTTCAATTTCCACGATGGAGGTCTTAATCATTTTATCAGGATTGCCGGCAATTGAAAAAAGCCTTTTGCTGGCCTCATCCGTTGTAGAGTCTTTTGTTCTGAGGCTCAGAATTGTTGATATAAGAACTTTATATGGCTCATGAGCCCTTGCGATTCTGTCGATTACAGGCTCCTGCCATGCAGAGATCTCTTTTCTGAGTATGCTGAAGGCCTTATCTATATTAGAGTTATTCATAAAAAATCTTTTTTACAGGTATTCCAATTTAGTCTCAATCAATTATATTGTTTTCCGGGTGAAATTAAATTCAGAGACTGAGGAAAAAATTTCCGCAATAATCCTGAATCAAGTTAATTTGAACACCTTTAACCTTAGTAACTATATGATAATATAGTAACATTTAAATATTGATTATAGGCATAGTTCATGCAATTAAATATTGTTGATGTTATACAATATTTTAAATAATGGGATTCACGGGGGACACGATTGATGGAATACATTCATTCAAGCGATGCGATCAGTAAAGGACCGGAACTCAATATCCTTCCTTATTTTGCCAAAACGCTGCCCGAGCTTATTAAAAACGCAATTATTGTCGGGCCCGAAAGAGGCGTAATACTTGTTGATACCGACGGAACTGAAACAAAGATCTCATATAAAAATCTGCTTGAAGATGCATCAAGGGTTTTAACCGGGCTCAGGTTAAACGGCATGGAGCCAGGAGACAAGATTGTTCTGCAGATTGAGAATGACAGGCTTTTCCTGACAGTGTTCTGGGGGGTTGTTCTGGGAGGCGGTATCCCGGTACCTCTTGCTCTTCCAAACAGTTTTCCGATCAGCGAGGGTTCGGAAAAAGTTGCAAATGTATGTGCGCTTATTGGAAACCCCATTATTGTCACGGATAAATCTTCTTCAGAATATAAAGATATTGTTTCAAGGTCCGTATTGCTGGCAGAAGAGTTGACGGGAAATACACCCGGACAGGATTATCATAGACCTGACCCGGATGATATCGCTTATATACAGTTCTCTTCAGGATCAACAGGCGATGCCAAAGGTGTAATGCTTACACATAGAAATATACTGACCAACATATACGCAATACTTGAAGCATCGACCAATCAAAAGCAGCTCTCTTTGCGAGATGAGGTATTGAGCAAACCTTTGATGGCATATGATATTCCATATAGTGTATGCAGCTGGCTACCCTATTCGCATGATATGGGGCTGATAGGATTCCATCTCGCACCAATGGCAGGAAGCATGCTTCAGATAAAAATGTCGACAACTACCTTTGTAATCAATCCGACATTGAATCTTCTCCTGATAGACAAATACAGGGTAACACAGATACCGAGCCCGAATTTCGGTCTTCTCTGGATGCTTTATATGGTTAAGGACGAAAGCATAAAGGGGATTGACCTGTCATGCATTGAGGTTCTTTTTAACGGGGCCGAACCGATATCACCTCTTGCAGTAAGACTGTTTATTGACAGGTTCAGGCAATATGGTTTCAACCCGAAGGCCATGTTTCCTGTTTACGGGATGGCGGAAGCCGCACTTATGGTTACAGCACCACCGATGAACAGGGATATTCTTTATCATATGCTTGACAGGGAATCATTCACTAAAAATCATGTTGCTGTTGAGGCAAAGGGTGACCTTCCCGTTATCGAATTTGTTGATGAAGGCTATCCGGCTATGGGTATGGAGCTGAGGATCGTCGATAATGAAGATAATGTAGTCAAGGAAGGAACTGTCGGCCATATACAGATCAAGGGACCGAATGTAACGAGCGGTTATTATAAGAAAGAAGAATTAAATTCGGAGCTCTTCTGTGACGGTTGGCTGAGGACAGGGGACCTCGGATTTCTTCTTAACAGCAGACTGACTGTAACAGGACGCTATAAGGATGTCATATTTGTAAATGGTCAGAATTATTATTCTCATGACATAGAAGAAGAGCTGCAGCAGCTTCCTTTTGTAGGTTTTAAGAATATGGTTGTATGTGGTGTGACCGATCATGACAGAGGCACTGAGAGCATAGTGCTTTTCATCAAGACAAAAAAATCCAAAGAAAGTCTTATTGAACTGCTGGGAAAGATCAACAAGCATCTGGCGAACAAGATAAGGGTGGGTATTGAAGCTATAGTCCCGATGCATGATATACCAAGGACTACAAGCGGAAAGGCCCAAAGGTTTATTCTCAGAGAGAGATACGAGGCTGGTGACTTCCGGGACAGAGAGGTAAAAAGGATAGAACAGCATATTTACAATGAGAATATTCCGAAGGTCGTTCAGACGCAATTGAAAAAAGAAACGGTATCAGTCAGAAAGAAGGATTTAAACCTTAACGGTTTGATAAATAACCTTCCGCTTGCAATAGCAGAATCGAAAGTACATCAGTTTTTGCCCCAGATTGTAAAGAATCTTCCTCAGGTATTGAGTATTGCATGCACGATTGCGCCGGAATCAGGTGTTCTGCATGTCGATGAAAAGGGGAATGAGCATCTTCAGACATATGCAGACCTTATGAACTCGGCCGAGAGGGTTCTGGGAGGATTGAGGGCCCGTGGGTATAAGCCTGGAGATCAGGCTATTCTGCAGATTGAAAATTCTGAAGAATTTCTAGTAGCCTTCTGGGGTATAATCCTTGCAGGTGTAATACCGGTACCGTTGCCTATTCCGGGCACATTCCCGATCAGTGAAGGCATGGAAAGGATAACAAAAGTCTGCGGAGTTCTGGATAAATTCTGCATTATTTCTGACCAGCCAGAAAGGTCTTACCGCTCTCTTGGGAAAGTGGATTTTCTTAATATCGGGGAATTGTTGAAACATGAGCCTGACAACAGGCATCATAATCCGAAACCTGATGATATTGCATACCTGCAGTTCTCTTCCGGCTCCACGGGCGATCCAAAAGGTGTAATGCTGACGCATTACAACCTGATCTATACTATAGATGCCTCGGCAAAATGCGTCTTTGACGTCAGAGGCAACGATATCAGGCCGACCCTCGGATACGGCATACATATACTAAAGCATAAATTAGGCAGAAATAAGGGGAGCGGAAGTATTGAAAAGCTCCTGGCCGGGATTTCCAGAAGTTCTCTTGGCGAAAAAATCCGCTCATCGAAAATTGGAGAATATATTCTCGATACCATGCTCATATTCACAGGCAGCAAGATTTCGGCATATACCGATATGCGGATCGATGAGATAAAGATTGTAAACTGGATGCCATATTCCCATGACATGGGGCTTATAGGCTTCCACCTTGCACCTACTATGGGCGGAATGGACCAGGTTAAACTTGAACCGAAGACCTTTATTCAGAATCCGGCACTTTTCCTCAAACTGATTGACAAATACAGGGGAACTCATGTTCCTTGCCCGAACTTTGCAGCCCAGTGGCTGACTGCACAGGTAGATGACGATGACATAAAGGGCATAGACCTTTCATGTATAAAGTCCCTGACGAATGGTTCCGAGCCTATATCTCCATCGGTATCAAGGGATTTTATTAACAAGTTCGAGAAATTCGGGCTTGATTCCAGGTCGATGTTCATGTGCTACGGTATGGCTGAAGCATCGCTGCAGGTGACTGCCCCGCCGGTATTTACGGAACCCGTCTATCATAAAGCGGATAAGGATGTCTTCTTAAAGGATCAGATAATCCTTCCTGTAAATTCGGATGAAGACATGATTGAACTTACCGATGTAGGCGGTCCTGTTGCAGGTATGAAAATCAGGATTGTCGATGACAACGACAAACTTGTCCATGAGTATACGATCGGACATATTCAGATTCAGGGGCCCAATGTTGTAAAGGGCTATTACAACAATGAAGCGGCCAATAAAGACCTGTTCTGCGGAGAATGGCTCCGTACAGGGGATATGGGCTTTATGAAAAACGGCAGAATAACTATAACCGGAAGACGCAAGGATATAATCTTTGTCAACGGCCAGAACCTGTATGCGCACGATATCGAGGAACAGATAAGACGGGTTCCGGGTATGGCATTCCGTGAATTTGCGATCGCAGGTCTGAGGGATCTGAACAGTGACAGTGAAAAGGTTATTCTCTTTATCAATACGGCTGAGTCAATAACATCCCTTTCATCTCTTCTCTCCAGGATAAACGAAAGCCTCGTATCGACTAGCGGGATCAAACTTGATTTCATAGTGCCTGTATCTGAAATACCAAGAACTCCCAGTGCGAAGGTCAAACGCTACAGTCTCAGGGAACAGTTCGAGAAGGGCATGTATGAAACCGTCATATCTATAAATGATATCGGCGAAGTTCTAGCTGCCTCGAAAGACGAAAAAGGATTTGAGCTTACAGCGGTTGAGCAGCGCATTATCGAGATATGGAGGGATGTCCTTGGAGTAGATGCAATATCTAAATTCGATAACTTTTTTGATCTCGGAGGTAATTCACTCCGCGCAACTAAAGTGACCTCGAGAATCCGTGAGGAATTCGGCATCGAAATGGGGCTAAAGGTCATATTCGAATACCAGACTGTTGAAACGCTTGCCGGGGCAGTTGAATCTCTGAGCCGGACAGAGCGGGAGGCATTTCCCGAGATCAAACGTCTGGAAAAGGCGGGATATTACGAACTGTCCCATGCCCAGAAACGGCTTTGGCTGCTCGACAAAGTTGTTCCCGGAAGCCCCTTTTACAACATTCCGGGTGCAGTTCTTATTGACGGTGTCGAACTCGATTTTGCTGTCCTGAAGGATTCGCTTCAGGCCGTTGTCGACCGGCACGAAACGCTGAGAACCGTTTTCATGACCATTGATGATGAACCAGTCCAGGTTGTAAATGACTCATTTTCGATGGAAATGCCGATATATGACCTGAGGCATGAAGAAGATAAGGAAGAAAGGCTTCAGGCGATAATATCCGAAGAAAAAGTCAGACCGTTTGATCTTGAAAAAGGACCTCTGTTCAGGGTTATGATCATAAGGCTGACTGAAACAAAAAATGTGTTCATGATACTAATGAACCATATTGTCTCGGACGGCTGGTCCATGTCGATTCTTGTCCAGGAGGTCATCGGCAATTATCTGGCGTTTAATTCAAAGGCCCCGTTACCTTTTTTCGAACTGCCTGTACAATACAGAGATTTCGCCTTCTGGCAGAACAGGCTGCTTGAGGGTGAGGGAATAAAGGAACAGGAAAAATACTGGCTTGACAATCTGTCCGGAGCCCTTCCTTTGTTGAATCTGCCGACAGACAGGCCCAGACCGGCCATTCAGACACAGAAGGCAGGTACTGCAAGAATAAAGATTGATCAGAAAACTTTAAACGGCATTAAAGAGCTTGCAAGAAAAGAAGACGTTACAATGTTCATGCTGACGATGGCCCTTTTCGATGTAATGCTTTCAAAGCTTTCAGGGCAGGAAAATATTATAATCGGTGCCCCTATTGCCGGCCGCAACAATTCCCAAATCGAGCCGCTGATAGGATTCTTTGTAAATGTCCTGCCGATGAGGATTGACCTTTCCGGAAATCCTGATCTTCCGGAATTGTTGAAGCGTGTAAAGAAAACCGCATTGGGCGCCTATGCAAACCAGGAATACCCATTTGACAGGCTCGTGGAAATTCTTAATCCGGTAAGGGATCTCAGCAGAACCCCTATTTTCGATATTACTTTCGAATTCCGCGAGGCATCGGCAAATCCGTTTGCCGGGGCAGGAGTGTCAGGAATAACTATAAAGGACGTTACGGGAGACGACCCGAATTCCAGGTTTGACCTTAGTGTCACCGGTTATGAAGAACCTGACGGTATAACAATGCGCTTCGAGTATAATGCCGATCTGTTTGATAGAAGTACCATCGAACGTTTCATGTGTTACTATCAGCAGATAATTGAGGATATTCTGAATAATCCAGATAAGGGCATTGCTGATATAGAAATGCTTCCCGCTTCCGAAAAGACTCGGGTTTTAAAGGAATTCAACGAATCCGTATACCCCGTACCTGAGGGGGAGACTCTGCCTTCGGTCATCTCTGCAAGGGTAAAGGAGTTTCCGGACCATCCGGCAATAATTTTTAAAGATGAGGAAATAACATATGCCGGCATTGATATATTATCCAACAGGGTAGCAACGTTTCTTATAAACAAAGGGGTCGTATCCGGCGATACGGTGGCAATACTTTCAAACAGATGTCCCGAAATGATAATTGCATGCCTGGGTATCTGGAAGGCAGGTGCCGCTTATGTGCCTGTTGACCCTGATTACCCTGCTGAAAGAATCCGGCTGATGATTGAGGATTCAGGAGCAAAGGTATTGTTACTACAAAGAGATCTTTTAAGCATTATACCTGAATGCGGTACCGTAACCGCAAATCTGGACAAGGGATCTGAAGTCTGGCAGTCTTCGGGCAAGGCCCCGGATGTTCATATCAGGCCCGATATGCTTGCTTATATAATCTATACTTCCGGTTCGACAGGCAGGCCAAAAGGCACCATGATACTGCATAAGAACGTAATCAATTTTGCATGGTGGTACAGCCGGTATTTCAAATTTACTGAACATGACAGAGGCACCAATCTTTCCGGTGTGGCATTCGATGCGACCGTTCTTGAAGTCTGGCCCTGCCTTGCATCAGGTGCGTGCGTTGTATCACTTGATCGCCGTCTCGGAGAGATGATGGCGGAAGAGCTGGCACAATGGATGATAGATAAGAAGGTCACCAAGACCTTCATTCCGACAAAGCTTGCCGAGATATTCGTGGGTATGGATTTTGAAGGGCTTACATTAAATTTCATGGCTACCGGAGGAGACAGATTGAGCTTTGTTCCAAGGCATCCTTCATATGCTTTTTTCAACCTGTACGGTCCGACCGAAACCACGGTTGTGGCGACATATATGGATATCAGCAAATGGAACAATGAAAACGGCAATCCGCCTATCGGTCGTCCGACAGGCAATACCCTGATTTATATATTGGACAAATATCTCAAGCCTGTTCCGGTAGGTGTAGTCGGGCAGATATACATCGGTGGTGCAGGCGTGGGAAAAGGGTATTTCAATGATCCCGAAAAGACGTCGCAGTCTTTTATTCCTGATCCGTTCGAAGGCGGGGAAGCCAGGATGTATGCATCAGGCGACCTGGGAAGATGGCTTCCGGACGGGAATATAGATTTCATAGGACGTTCAGATTTCCAGATCGAAATAAGAGGCTACCGTGTTGAAATGGGTGAGATAGAAGCGGTCTTGTCATCCCATGAGCAAATAAGGGAATGTGTTGTCATTGACAAGAAGGATACGGAAGGACAGGTAAGGCTTGTCGCTTTCTATCTGGCTGAATCTCCTTTATCCAATGAGGAGCTGCATTCATATCTGAAGGTTTACCTGCCGCATTACATGATACCCTCACAATTCATACACCTGGACAGCCTTCCGATGACTCCCAATGGAAAGCTGGACCGCGAAGCCCTGATAAGAATGATTACGCTGGATACCGGCCAGACCGAATATATCGAACCCCGGACAAGAATGGAGCGCCTTCTCGTTGATATCTGGAAGGATATACTGAATGTCGAACGTATAGGAGTCCTGGACAACTTCTTTGATCTGGGTGGTCATTCGTTGAAGGCCACCCGTGTCATGTCGCGTATAAAAAGTTCGCTTAATGTCGATGTGCCTTTGAAGGTAATGTTTGAACAGCCGACAGTACGTGATCTTGCTCTGGCAATCAAGGGTATGAAATCAGGAGAAACCGGTTCAGCGGATATCCCTGTGCTTGAGAAAAGTGATTATTACGAGGTTTCGAATGCACAGAAGCGGTTATGGTTCCTGGATAAACTGATACTTGATCCTTCCTCATACAATGTGCATGCGGATGTTCTCCTGGAAGGAAAACTGGATACCACGATATTGAGAGATGCTTTCCAGGCGGTTGTCGACCGTCAGGAAGGACTCAGGACAACTTTCTCAACGGTTAATGGGAAACCTGTACAGGTAATTACCGACAGGCTTGAAGTCGTAATGCCCGTTGTCGATATGACAGGAAGAAGCGAAGACAGTTCCGAGGTTAAACTCGTTATCGATATGGAAGGCGCCTACCATTTCAATCTGGAAGCAGGGCCGCTTTTCAGGATCAAGATGCTGAAGCTAGGAGACGACAAACATATTCTCATGCTCACAATGCACCATATTATCTCTGACGGATGGTCTTTGGGCATACTTCTCCGCGAGGTTGCTGCGGAGTATGCAGCGGACATAAATAATGCCGAATCGATGCTTCCGCCTCTCAAAATACAGTATCGCGATTTTTCCGCATGGCAGAAAGGTCTGCTGGAAGATGGCGCATTAAAAGACCAGGAAGATTACTGGGTGGGAAAACTAAGAGGTCCGCTGCCTTTTCTTGATCTTCCTGTTGACCGTCCGAGACCTCCGGTTCAGACCAACAACGGTGCCGTTCATACAATAAAGCTTAATGACGCTCTTACACAAAACCTGAAGAATTGTGCGAAAGCTCAGGATATAACCCTGTTCATGCTTCTCCTGGCTTCTTTCGGGGTATTGTTGAGCAAGTTGAGCCAGCAGCAGGATATCATTGTCGGGTCACCTATTGCAGGACGAAACCATCACGACCTGGAAGGACTCATAGGATTTTTCATCAATACCCTGGCGCTTCGAATGGATATGTCGGGCGACCCCGAATTTGACAAATTGCTTGCCCAGGTGAAGCAGACCTGCCTCGAGGCCTATGCAAACCAGGATTATCCGTTCGACCGTCTCATAGACATCCTTAATCCTACACGTGACACCAGCGCCACACCGGTTTTCAATGTCATGTTTGTTCTTGAGAATGCAACAGATGATCTGAGCGAGGCAAAACTGGGAGATCTCAGATTTAAAAACATCACACATGACAGAGGCGTTGCAAAATTCGATATATCACTGATTGCATCCGAAGAGGCAGGCCTTATAAAGATGCAGTTTGAGTACAACACCGACCTGTTCAACAGGGAGACTATCGAGAGATTCGGCAATTTCTATGTCAAGCTGCTCAATGAGATATCGGCTGATCCCAAAAGGAATCTGAGCGCTCTGGAGATTCTTGAGAGTGCCGAGCTCAATAAAATACTTGTTGAGTTCAACGCAACTGATTCATTTTATCCGAAAGATAAGTGCCCGTATGACCTGTTCGAAGAGCAGGTGGAAAAAACTCCTGATAAAACAGCCGTTGTTTTCGAAGAAAGTGAGCTTACCTACCGGGAACTGAATGAAAAATCAAACAGGCTTGCAAATTATTTGCGCGCTAAGGGTGTGGGAAAAGAGGTTAAGGTTGGACTTCTTGTTGAACGTTCCGATGATATAGTGATGAGTGTTCTTGCCGTTCACAAGGCCGGCGGTGCCTATGTGCCAATGGACCCTGCATACCCGAAGGCGAGGCTCGAATATATGCTGGAGGACTCAAAGAGCCCTGTTCTGATTACCCAGAGCCACTTGCTGGAAAGGATTACAAACTGTCCGGCAACAGCCATATGTTTGGATACCGACTGGCCGGAAATTTCCCGGGAGAACGGAGACAATCTGGAAGCGATCGCAGGACCGGAAAATATTTCGCATCTCATATATACGTCCGGTTCAACCGGGCTTCCCAAAGGCGTCATGATTGAACACCGCAACGTAACCGCGTTCTTATACTGGTGTCTTGAAGAGTTCAGTTTCGAGGAATATGAGGAGATGATATTCTCTACCTCGATGTGTTTTGACCTGTCAGTTTTTGAAATGCTCCTTCCTTTGATAACCGGGGCAAAGGTCATTGTGCTCAGGAGTTCGCTGGACCTTGACGATTACTTCAGTTCCGGCAATACCGCAACTATGGTTAATACCGTTCCCTCAGCCCTCAAACACCTGTTGAACATAGCAGGCAGAAAACACAGGATAAAGGCTGTAAATCTTGCAGGTGAGCCTCTCAAACTGGATCTTGTCAAAGAGACATATGCGAAACTAAACGTGGATATGGTGCGAAATCTTTACGGGCCCACTGAAGACACTACATATTCTACAAATTTCCGGATTACCCGGGAATACAACAAACAGCCGCTCATAGGACGGCCCATTTCAAACACGAAGGCTTATATTCTTGATAAGCATTTGAAACCAGTTCCTATTGGCGTCAAAGGGGAAATCTATCTTTCCGGCCATGACCTTGCAAGGGGGTATTGGAATGCTCCGGAAAAAACCGCACAGAGATTCATCCCCAATCCGTTCAGCAGTGATTTCTGTCCCTATATATACAAGACTGGAGACCTTGGAAGCTGGCTGCCTGACGGCAATATAGAATTCCACGGACGTGTCGATTACCAGGTAAAAATCAGGGGCAACCGCATTGAGATGGGTGAGATCGAGACGCGGCTTTCCGAACACCCTTCGATTACGGATGCCGTGGTTATTGATAAGGACGATGCGGAAGGTAACAAGTACCTGGCAGCCTATTATGTGGCTGATGAAGATATATCGGTAACTGATTTGCGCTCATATCTGAAAGAGTCGCTCCCTGACTATATGATTCCTTCACGGTTTATTTTCATGGAAAACCTGCCTCTGACTCCGAACGGAAAAGTCGACCGCAATGCATTGCCTGAACCCGAAGGACTCAGGCCATCGGTTGAATCCGAGTATGTAGCGCCAAGGGATGAGATTGAAAAGATACTGGCTGAAATCTGGCAGGAGATTCTGGGAATCGAGAAGGTCGGTATTTTTGATAATTTCTTCGAACTCGGCGGCGATTCGATAATAAGCCTCCAGGTGGTTAACCGCTTGAACCAGCGCGGTTACAGACTGCATCCGAAGGATATACTCCAGAGACAAACGATAGCGGAACTTTCGAGCGCCGTGGTTGCCAATGAAACCGCTTATGCGGAGCAGGCTCCAGTAAGCGGCGTCTCATCTCTCACACCTATCCAGCATTGGTTCTTCAATCAGAATCCTGAAAATGTAAATCATTACAATCAGGCCCTGCTCTTTGTGTCAAAGGACCGCCTGAACGGAGGCAACATACTCGATAAAGCGCTTCAGGGGCTCATAGATCATCATGATGTTCTGCGCTCCCGTTTTGTGGATGGAAAACAGAGAATCGAGGGCCTTGGTGAAAAAGTAAACTTTGTTGTAAGGAAGATCGATTCTGAAGACAAACTGGATGAAGAGATCAATAAAGTTCAATCTTCTCTGAATATCAAAGAAGGCCCTGTATTCTGTGCGGCGCTGTTCCAGGCGCCTGAGAACGATTACCTGCTGCTTGTTGCTCACCACCTTGTTGTTGATGGGGTGTCCTGGAGAATATTACTGGTAGACCTGCTATCAGGGTCTGCCATGGCGGCAACAGGGCAGGATATCTCGCTACCGCCGAAGACAACTTCATTTATGGAATGGGCAAATCGCCAGGCAAAATATGCCGGTGAGGAAAAGGTCCAGAACGAGCTTGAATTCTGGAATAATGAAATCAGTAACATCAATCCTGACATTCCCCTTGACCATGATAATGGTTTAAACGATGTTGAATCATCAGAATTTGTCCGTTTCGACCTTACCCATGAAGAAACGGATAACCTTTTGAAGCATGCCCATCATGCATATAATACTGATGTGAATGATTTACTGGTAACTGCTTTGATGAGGACAGTGCTGTCATGGACGGGAAAAACGGATATGGCATTTGATCTGGAAGGCCATGGCAGGGAAGATATCATATCCGGTGTTGATATTACGAGGACTGTCGGATGGTTCACCACTCTATTTCCGGTAGTGCTGCAAAATCCGGGAAACGAGCTTTCCTCTCAGGTCAAATATGTCAAAGAAAAGCTTCATACGATTCCTTTCAAAGGATTTAATTACGGTGTGCTTAAGAATCTATGCGGGAAAGATCTTAATTCGGGTTCGCTTATCAGTTTCAATTATCTCGGACAGATTGTTGCCGGGAGTGCGGATGGATCGTTTAAACTGGCACGGACAAATGTTCCGCATGTGATTGACGGCAGAAATAAAAGGGCTTTCCTGATTGATATTATTGCGATGGTAATGGACGGTAAATTAAGGATAGACTGGATTTTCAGCAGAAACAAACATCGCAGGGAAACTATTGAAGAACTTACACAGATGTTCAGAAAGGAACTTGTGAGGGTGGTTGAACACTGTATGCATCCGGACAGCTTTGACATCACACCCTCGGATTTCGGTCTTGCAGGTCTGAATCAGGATGAATTGAACAGATTGTCCGATTTTGAATAAGGAGATTGTAATGTCATACCTGACGAAACAGAACATCGCAGATATATACCCGTTGTCGCCCATGCAGCAGGGCATGCTTTTCCATACCCTTTATGATTCAGAGACGTCTGCCTATTTCGAGCAGTTCAGCTGCAGGATTGAGGGGCCGCTGGATCTGCCCTGTCTTGAGAAGGCCTGGAACCACCTTATAGATTCATATCCGGTTTTCAGGACTGTCTTCAACTGGAAGGACACCTCAAAACCGGTTCAGATAGTTTTGAAGAAGTACCCCATTGTCCTTGGTGTTCATGACATAAAGAACCTCGAAGATAATTCTCAGAAGGAATGGATAAAGGACTTTCTGGCCAGAGATAAGGCTTCTTCATTCGATCTCGGCAAAGGGCCTCTCATGAGGCTCAATGTAATTGAGCTGGGATATAACGTTTACTATTTTCTCTGGAGCTATCACCATATACTTCTGGATGGCTGGTGCCTTTCCCTGATAATGAGTGATTTTTTCAGCTCTTATACCACACTGAAATCCGGGCAGCCTTTGTCACGCATAACCCGTCCTCCTTATAAGGAATATATTGCCTGGCTTTCACAGCAGGACAGAAAAAAGGCTGATAAGTTCTGGGGTGAATATCTGAGAGACTTTGATACACCGACTGCTCTGCCGTGCGACAGACCTCACGAGGGAGGACTTAACGTAAAAGAAATCCAGCTTGAGCTCAGCGAAGAGATAACAGGCAGGCTTGAGACATTTGCCAGGGAACAGCGTACAACACTGAGTACCGTGATCCAAGGTGTATGGGCACTGCAGCTTAGCCGCTACAGCGGAACTGATGACTGTGTTTTCGGCATAACCGTTTCAGGACGGCCGCCTCAGCTTAAAGGTTCCGATGCCATGGTCGGCCTGTTCATAAATACCCTTCCGGTCAGAGCCTTGATTGACAGGCAGAACACATTTTCTTTGTTTCTCAACACATTCAAGGAAAGTTCAACAAGCGTAATGGAATACGAATATTCCTTTTTGCCGGATATCAGGGCATGCAGTGCAGTTTCACCCGGCATGAACCTTTTTGACAGCATCATAGTATTCGAAAATTATCCACTGGACACTTTTGCTGTAGGTTCCGATATGAAGGTGTCGGATATAAGCGCAAAAGAAGCGACAAACTACGATATCTGCATTGTGTGTGCGCCAGGGAAAAAGCTTTTGCTGAAATACCTCTACAACGAGGAAAAACTTTATCCTGAGAGTATGGAGCGTATTAAAGGCCATACCCTTACGCTCATCAATGAGATGCTCGACAGACCTGGTACCCCGTTATCAGAGCTTGAGGTGATGAAACCTGAAGAATATGAGCAGGTCGTCGCCGGTTTCAACTCAACCAGAAGGCCATATCCTGAAGAGAAATGTCCATACCAGCTCTTTGAGGAACAAGCTGTGAAGACACCTGACAATGTTGCGGTGAGCTTTGAGGACAATTCTATTACTTACAAGGGTCTCAATGAACGTGCCAACAGACTGGCGCACTACCTGAGGTCGAAAGGTGTAGGGCCTGAATCGAAGGTTGGTCTTATGGTAAGCCGCTCTATCGATATGCTCGTGGCGATCCTCGGGATACATAAGGCTGGTGGAGGCTATGTTCCCATGGACCCGGAATATCCCGGAGCAAGGCTAGAGTACATGCTGGAAGATTCCGAGAGTCCTGTTCTCGTCACACAGAGCTTCCTTCTGGACAGGGTAACGAACCGGCCCGATGGCATAGTGCTGTTGGATAAGGACTGGGCTGAAATCGAAAAGGAAAGCCCGGATAATCCGGAACCTGTAGCAGGCCCTAAGAACCTGTCCCATTTGATATACACTTCCGGTTCGACCGGTGTCCCGAAAGGTGTAATGATCGAGCACCGCAATGTGACGGCATTCCTTTACTGGTGTCTGGACGAGTTCACCTTTGATGAGTATGAAGAACTGATATACTCGACATCGATGTGTTTCGACCTGTCAATATTCGAGATGCTGCTTCCCCTGACAACGGGAGCCAGGGTTATCGTACTGAAGAGTTCGCTCGATATCGATGATTATCTTGGTTCGGGGGGAACCGCCACCATGATAAATACGGTTCCATCGGCATTGAAACATCTGGTGAACATCGCCGGGAAAAAGTACAGAATCAAGGCGATATGCCTTGCAGGAGAGCCTCTCAAGCTCGATCTGGTAAAAGACGCCTATGCAAAGCTCGATGTGGATGTAATAAGAAACCTCTACGGTCCGACCGAGGACACAACATATTCCACGGGGTTCAGAGTCCCCAGGGATTTCGACCGCCAGCCCCTTATAGGAAAGCCTCTGTCCAACGGCCAGGCTTATATACTGGATAAAAACCTTAAGCCTGTTCCCATAGGCGTGCTCGGCGAGATTTATCTCTCGGGCGCCGGACTTGCCCGCGGGTACTGGAATGCTCCGGAAAAAACCGTCCAGCGGTTTCTGCCGAATCAGTTCAGCAAGGGAGAATATCCTTTTATCTATAAAACCGGAGACCTGGGACGCTGGCTCTCGGACGGCAACATAGAGTTTCACGGAAGAGTCGACTACCAGGTTAAAATACGCGGCAACCGTATCGAGATGGGAGAAATAGAAGCACGTCTGGCCGCACATGAGATGATTTCAGATGTGGTTGTCGTTGACAGGGATGACAAGGAAGGAAACAAGTTCCTTGTTGCCTATTATGTAGCCGGAGAAGAACTGTCCATTTCTGAGTTAAGGGCATTTCTGAAAGAAAAACTGCCCGACTATATGGTGCCATCACGCATGATAAGACTGGAAAGCCTTCCGCTTACGCCCAACGGCAAGGTGGACAGGAAGGCGCTTCCCGAACCTGAAGGAATGCAGCCTGTAGTTGAAACGGAATATGTCGCACCAAGGGATAAGCTGGAACAGCTTATTGCAAAAATCTGGCAGGAGGTCCTTGGTGTTGAGCGTATAGGTATAAATGACAATTTCTTTGAACTCGGCGGCGATTCCATCATAAGCTTGCAGGTTGTAAGCAGGCTGAAAAAAGACGGATATGAAATAAGACCGCGCGATATATTCGAACACCAGAGTATTGCAGAGCTTGTAACAGTCGTAAAACAGACGACATCGGTGATGGCGGACCAGGGTGAAATTGTCGGTTTTGCACCTTTGACGCCTGTCCAGAGATGGTTTTTCGATCTGCCGCTTGTCAACAGGAATCATTTCAACCAGGCTTTGATGTTCAAATCAAACATCAGACTGGATGAGGAAAAACTCAGGAAAGCGCTTCAGGCTGTCATCGACAACCATGATGTCTTAAGGGCACGCTTTATGCCCGATAAACAGGAGTTCATGCCCATTGGGGAAAAGGCTAATCTGACTGTTGTATCCATACCCGAAGAGAACCTGGATAATGAGATAAAGACAGTGCAATCCTCGCTTGATATAGAAAAAGGGCCTCTGATTGCGGCAGGACTCTACCATGCTCCCGCATGTGACTATCTGCTGCTGGCTGCTCACCATCTTGCAATCGACGGCGTATCATGGAGAATATTGCTGGAAGATCTCTTCCAGGGATATGCCGCATTATCGGACGGCAGGGAAATTGAGCTTCCGGCCAAGACGACCTCTTTCATGGAGTGGGCCGTAAAACAGGGTCAATATGCATCAGGAAAGGATGTACATAAAGAATCCGGCTTCTGGGAAAAGAGCCTGGCAGGTATAAAAGTTGATCTGCCTCTGGATACCGATTCAGGACCCAATATCATGGATGCGGCTGATGTGGTGACAATAGACCTGGATGAAGAAACGACAGGGTATCTCCTTCGTGATGCACACAAGGCCTATGGCACCGAGGTGAACGACCTGCTTATAACGGCATTGATGCAGATAGTTTGTAAATGGATAGGCTCAAAGAGTATGGCGTTTACACTCGAGGGACATGGCCGGGAAGATGTTCTTGGCGATATGGATATATCACGCACTGTCGGCTGGTTTACCACAATGTATCCTGTTGTACTGAATTGCCCTGAATCAGCCGATCTGGGTGTGCGCGTAAAGTATGTAAAGGAATGCTTGCATACCATACCTTCAAAGGGTTTCAATTTCGGAGTTCTCAAATATCTTGCCGGAAAAGACTGGCCTGTCAATATGGGTATAAGCTTCAATTACCTGGGGCAGCTTGCAGCCGCAGGGCTGGGTGGAGTTTTTGATCTTGCCAGGGCCGATGTGCCGTTTACCGTGGACGGGCAGAATCATCGTGCAAACCTTGTTGATATCATCTGTGCGGTCAAGGGATCACAGCTCAATATCAATATGGTCTTCAGCACAAATAAGCATAAAAAAGATACTATCATGATGCTGGCTGAAAAATACAGGGAAGAACTGATTAAGATTGCCGGCCATTGCATGAAGCCTGAGAGTTTTGATGTCACACCATCTGATTTCAAACTTGCCAAACTGGATCAGGAGGATCTTGACAACATTTACGAATAGACGGAGGAACTCAAATGACATTTGTGACCAAGGAAAACACACAGGATATATATCCCTTGTCTCCGACACAGAAAGGGATGCTGTTCCATACCCTTTACGATGAAACAACTCCTGTGTATTTCGAGCAGGTCGCTTTTACAATCAACGCTCAGCTGGAGATGGAGAAACTTAAAGAGGCCTGGACCAGGCTGATTGCAATAACCCCGGTATTCAGAACTGTTTTTAAATGGTCGAAAGTCAAAGACCCTCTTCAGATCGTACTCAAGGAACTTCCCGTCATTTTCGATGTTCATGATATCAAAGGATTAGACGATAAAGAGCAACAGCGTCGTATCGGTGAATTCCTGAAAAATGACAAAAAGAAACTCTTCGATATGGAAGAAGGTCCGCTTACAAGGCTCAATATCTTTATCCTTGCCGGGAATAAATATAAATTCATCTGGAGCTATCACCATATCATTCTGGACGGTTGGTGCCTGCCTATAATCCTGAACGACCTTTTCTCGATATATCTTGCTGTCGCAACAGGGGGCGCGACGCCGAGAATTACCCGGAGACCGTATAAAGATTATATAGCCTGGTACCTGGATCAGGACAGGGAAGAGGCTGATAATTTCTGGAAAGGGCTTCTCGGGGACCTTCAGGCTGCAACGCCGCTGCCTTTTGACAGAAGGGCGGCAGACGGCGCAGTAACTTCCATTGGAGAAGAGAAGGTTCTTCTCTCTCCTGAAATGACCGAAGCCCTGCTGGCTCTAAGCAGAAAGGAGCATGTAACGCCCAGCTCCATTATGCAGGCTGCATGGGCCGTTCTTTTAAGCCGATACAGCAACAGTGATGATGTCGTTTTCGGTACAACAGTCTCGGGCCGGCCTGACAAGCTGAAAGGTTCCGATGAAATGGTCGGCCTGTTTATCAATACCCTGCCTGTAAGAGTGCACTTTGCTCCCGGCATGAAGGTATCCGAGCTGCTCGGGTATCAGCAGAAGCTTTCGCTCTCAATCAGGGAATACGAATACTCTTTCCTTCCGGAAATCAAGGCCCTGACATCTCTTCCTAAAACGCAGAACCTGTTTGACAGCAATGTGGTGTTCGAAAACTATCCTCTTTCGTCTGCCGGCGGGTCAGGTGTGGGCATTTCTGACGTGCAGTCGGTCGAGATGACCAATTTCCCCGTTACCGTGCTGATAATGCCGGGTGAAAGTATGTGTCTGGCCATTCAGTATGATCGTGCAAGGTTTGATAGTAAAACCGTAAACAGGATGCTCGGGCATATGCTCAAGGTATTAGCGGCATTTATTTCAGACACTGCTAAGGAAGTGGGCCACATTGAAATACTGACAGAAGTTGAAAAAGAAACGCTGAACTCATTCAACTCCACTGAAGTGCCGTATCCTGATACCTTATGCATCCAGGAACTGTTCGATCGCCAGGTTGATAAAACGCCCGACAGGACAGCCATCATATCAGGCGGGCAAAGTTTGACCTATATGGAGCTTGAAAGAAAGTCGAACCAGATTGCACACTTTCTGAGGAGTAAGGGGATCAAACCTGACAGCGTAGTGGGTGTTTTTATTGAACGCTCAATTGAAATGATAACAGGCGTGCTTGGAATAATAAAATCAGGCGGGGCTTATGTGCCCCTTGATCCGGAGTACCCGGCAGCGCGCCTGGAATACATGCTTTCCGACTGCGGTGCGCCGCTCATACTTACGAAATCAGATATGCTTTCCAGAATGCCGGCTTTTTCTGGAGAAGTCCTGTGCCTTGATGACGACTGGGACAGGATAGAACAGATGCCATCATTAAGGCCCGAACTTGTCAATACAAGCAGGGACCTTGTATATGTCATCTATACATCAGGCTCCACAGGCAACCCGAAGGGGATAGAAATAGAGCACAGAGGTCTTATAAATTACATAACGTGGGCTGCGGGTGCTTATGATGTGCCCGGTCACGGTTCTTTTCCGCTCTATACATCCATGTCTTTTGACCTGACGGTCACCAGCATGTTTCTCCCCCTTGTCTCAGGGGAGTATATATCGATTATGCCGAGCGGCATCGACCCGACCACCCTTGTTGAACATGTCCTGACATCGGGTACCGATATCGCAAAGCTGACGCCTGCCCATCTGGAGATAGCAGACAACCTCACCGAAAGCGGAGTAGTAAAATCGGCGTCGCTCAACCGCTTCATACTGGGAGGAGAGGCACTTTCAGCCAAGACTTCACGGTCGTTTCTCATCCGGCATCCGGGTTCGGTTATTTTTAATGAATACGGACCTGCCGAAACGGTTGTCGGCTGCATAGTTTATGCATTCTCCGGGCTTGATTCAGAGTGCATGAATGTGCCTATTGGAAAACCAATTGCAAACACAAAGATTTACATTCTGGACAAAGAACGTAGACTTGTCCCAGTAGGAGTCCCGGGTGAGATTTATATTGAAAGTCCCGGTGTCGCCCGCGGCTATCTCAATAAACCCGAAATCTCAGCAAAGAGCTTTGTGCCGAGTCCTTTTGATCCGGCAGCGACCATTTACAAAACTGGGGATCTGGCAAGGTGGTTTGCAGACGGAAATATAGAGTATCTTGGCAGGGTCGATCATCAGGTCAAGATACGAGGCTACAGGATTGAACTCGGTGAGGTTGAGTCTCTTCTGGCAAGCTATGACGGCATACATGATTGTGTTGTTGTTGACAGGGATGACAGGGCGTCGGGGAAATACCTTGTGGGATACTATGTTTCAGAGAGGGATATACCCGTAACAGAGATAAAGAACTTCATGAAAGAGAAGCTTCCCGAATACATGGTTCCGGCCCGTTTCATGAAACTGGATATGCTGCCGCTTACTCCCAACGGCAAGGTTGACCGCAATGCCCTGCCGGAAGCTGATAGCGTCATATCAGTTGATGAGAACGCATTCGTGGCGCCCCGAAATGAAATCGAGCAGGCAATTGCAGACGTGTGGTGTCAGGTTCTCAAACTTAACAAAGCGGGGATATACGATAATTTCTTCGATCTCGGCGGGGATTCCATCATCAGTCTTCAGGTGGCGGGCAGGCTCAAAAAACAGGGCTATGAAATCAAACCCAGGGATATATTCGAAAATCAGACAATTGCTGAACTTGCGCTTGTTGCAGGGAAGGCCCGGTCAGGTCTTGCCGAACAGGGGGATGTGACAGGTGAAGCCCCTCTGACGCCGATTCAAAAATGGCTGTTTGAACTTAATTTGAATAACATCAATCATTTCAATCAGGTCGTTATTTTAAAGACTTCACTTGCACTTGATGAGGACGCTTTGAAGAAGAGTCTCCAACTGGTTATCAATCACCATGATGTCCTCAGGTCGCGCTTTAAAGGCGGTATGCAGGTTTACCTGCCGTCCGGCGAGGAACCTGTCCTTGTGAAGGACTCTGTCGCTGATGAAGATGATCTGAAGATTGAGATAGACAAACTGCAATCCTCACTTGATGTCAGTGAAGGACCGGTGTTTGCTGCGGGTCTCTTTACTTGCGGAGATTCGGCATATCTGGCCCTTGTGGCACATCATCTTGTGGTGGATGGCGTTTCATGGCGGATCATGATCGAAGATATTTTCAGCGCCTATGGCGAAATCCTGCAGGGTACTCAACCGGCGATGCCTGAAAAAACATCATCATTCAAAGAATGGGCGGTGAAAATCAGGAATTACGCAGATCAGATAAAAGATGAAGCCGGTTTCTGGAATGAGATGAAGCAAGAACCCCATGTATTGATAACCGAGGATTTTGATTCTGGTCCGAACGACATGGCATCTGTGGCCGTAGTTCATGTAACTCTTTCTAAAGAGGATACGGACCTTCTTCTAAAGAGTGCGCACGATGCATTCAACACCGAGATTAACGACCTTCTTGTCCTTTCGCTTGCTAAAACTCTGTCAGCGAAAACCGGCAGCGGACATATATGTTTTAATATGGAAGGCCACGGCAGAGAGGATATCTTTACGGGAATTGACATATCTCGCACTGTAGGATGGTTCACTACCCTTTTCCCTGTTTCCATTGATATAGAATCTGCAGATGAAATGGATGAACAGATAAAAACGGTCAAAGAAACACTTCGGAATATGCCGAACAGGGGGCTCGATTATGGAGTCCTCAGATATCTCAGTCCGGAGTCTGGTATCGCCAAGGTAGAACCACAGGTATGTTTCAATTACCTTGGTCAGTTTGACAATGCAGGCATGGAAGGTGTGTTTGAGCTTGTTACAGATATACAGTCATCTCCCGGCGACCCCCGGAATTTAAGGCCATACGCCCTGGATATCAACTGTACCGTGGAAAGTTCATGTCTCAACATATATGTCAATTACAGCAGCAACAGGTTCAGCGAAGATACGATAACCGATCTTGCAAGAAATTTCTTGGAAGAAATCAGAAATGTATTAAACTACTGCATGCAGGGTCATGCCGGTTATACACCATCCGATTTCGAATTGGCAGGCATGTCCCAGGATCAATTGGATGAGCTTATAGGCGACCTTTGATGCATGCGTGAGAAGGAGATAACAAAACATGGTCCAGAAAAAAGCAGAAAAAAAAGTTGAGGACATCTATCCGCTTTCACCTATGCAACAGGGTATGCTTTTTTATGCCCTTCTGGAACCGGACTCGCCTATATATTCCGAACGCTTTACATATACGATTGAGGGTGACCTCAATGTCGACGCATTTTTAAAGGCATGGCAGCACCTCGGCAATGTTCATCCTCTTTTCCGTACCGTATTCAGATGGGAAGGCGTCAACGAGCCGGTCCAGATAGTGCTTAAGGACAGGACACCCGAAATCGAGCTTCATGACTTCTCCAAAATGTCAGGGGAGGAGGAAAAGCAAAGCATTAATGAATTTCTTTCAACAGAAAGCAATCGCAGATTTGATCTGGCAAACGGTCCGCTGGTAAGGCTTCATCTGTTTCTTCTCAAGAATCAGAGGTTCTTCTTTTCATGGTCCTTCCACCATATACTCACAGACGGGTGGTGCATTCCCCTGATTCTTTCCGATCTTTTCGTGACATACCTTTCCATTCTTGAAAACAAGCCTCTTCCATCCATCAGAAGGCCTCAATACAGGAATTACATTGCATGGCTTAAAAAACAGGATAAAACAAAAGCAGAGAAATACTGGAAAAAGACACTCGGAGACTTTGAGGCCCCGACCCCGCTGCCTCAGGATTTCAATCCGAAGGAACGCGGTATTTCGAATGTAGGAAAGAAGAGCCTTATTCTGGATGAAAAGCTGACTGCGGCGTTGAATGAAACCGCGCGGAAACAGCGGATTACTCTGAGCACTCTTGTCCAGGCGGCATGGTCCATACTCCTAGGCCGTTACAGCAGGCAGGAGGATGTTGTCTTCGGTGTTACTTTATCGGGAAGGCCAACCGATCTGCCGGGTTCAGACGAAATGATAGGTCTTTTCATCAATACACTCCCTGTTCGTGCGAACTTTGAGAATGGCATTACAATAGAAGAGCTGATGGCAGACCTTCAATCTCAGGCGCTTAAGATAGAGGAATTCGGCTACTCGTTCCTGCCTGAGGTCAAGGCCTGCAGTGCGGTGCCAGGAAAGGCAAACCTTTTCAACAACCTCTTCATCTTTGAGAATTACCCCGTAAATATGGGAGAGATGACCGGTGACGCCACAATACGCATTACTGATTCAACAATTGAGGAAATGACGCATTATGACCTTACCCTGGTGATTACACCCGGGGCCACGCTTGATATAAACCTCGGGTATGCGCTCGATCTCTTTGCCCCTGAAACCATCGATCGCATGCTGTCACATTTGAGAACAATCCTCGAACAGATAACGATAGATATGAAACAGCCGGCTTCAACAGTTGCCATAATGAGCCCGCAGGAAAAAGAAATGGTTTTGTTCGGGTTCAATTCAACCGCAAGCGAATATCCGAGACAGGCAACCATAGTAGAGATGTTTGAGACCCGGGTGCAGAAGAATTCGAACAGGCCTGCGGTCGTTTTCGGGGAGAAGTCACTATCTTTCGAAGAGCTCAATATAAGGGCCAACAAGCTTGCACATGCCCTCATCTTACGCGGAGTCAAACCTGGTGCCCTTGTGGGCATGATGGTAGGCGACCCGGTTGAGACCATACTTTCAATTGTCGGTATACTTAAGGCAGGCGGCGCCTATATGCCAATCGATCCTGACTTTCCCGAAGCACGCATCGATTTCATGCTGGATGACAGCTGTACGCCTGTAGTAATCAGCCGGGAAGAATTTGCCGGCAAGATTCCTTTGTCTCAGAAGGTGCTGTATCTGGATAGAGACTGGCATGAAATAGACAAGCTGGACCCTTCCAATCCGGGGATTAAAATCAGTGCAGAGGATATCGCCTATTCAATCTACACATCGGGCTCTACCGGCAAACCCAAGGGTACGCTTGTACCGCATCGCGGCGTGATTAATCTCGTCCATGGTCTTGTAAAGATTCTTTACTCAAATTATGAAGGGTATCTGAGGGTCGCACAGCTTGCTTCATTCAGCTTTGACGCCTCGGTTCAGCAGATATTCGCATCGCTCCTGCTGGGACATACCCTTTATCCCATTCCGGGCATCATAAAGAAGGATCTGGGACAGCTTATCCCTTACATCCTGAAAAACGAAATCGAGGTGATAGACGGTACCCCTTCGCTGTGGGAGCTCCTTGTAAACAGCGGCATCATGGATGAAACGGGCCTGAAACTCAGGCATGTGATCATAGGCGGGGAAGCCCTGCCGGTAGATCTTGTCCGGCGATATCATGACGGGATTAAAGGGAAATCCACAAGGTGGACAAATGTTTACGGAGTCACGGAATCGAGCGTCGATTCCACATCGTATCTTGTTGATATCGATACGCTTAAAAACAGAATATCAGTGCCTATCGGGGCGCCCATTGTAAATACATGGATATACATCCTTGACAGCAACCAGAATCCCGTGCCTGTGGGTGTTCCGGGTGAGCTGTATATCGGCGGTGACGGCCTTGCAAAGGGTTATCTCAACAATCCCGAACGGACGGAACAGAGCTTCATCCCCGATCCCTTCCGTGAGGGAGAGCTTTTATACAGGACAGGCGATCTTGGCAAATGGCTACCGGACGGAAACATAGACTTCCTTGGACGCATAGATTTCCAGATCAAGATAAGGGGATTCAGAATAGAGCTTGGTGAAATTGAGTCCGTATTGTCGGCATATCCCGGCGTTGAGGATTGTGTGGTTGTGGACAGGATCGATGCAGCCGGAGACAGATATCTTATTGGGTTTTATGTGGCCAGGGATGAGATCTCAATACCGGACTTGCGCGCGAACCTTGCCGAGGCCCTGCCCGATTATATGGTTCCGGGCAGGTTCATGAGACTTGACGCCCTGCCGCTCAACACAAGCGGCAAGGTGGACAGGAACTCTCTGCCCGAACCTCAAGACAGCTTCAATGCAAGTGAAACCGAATATGTCGCCCCGAGAAATGATACGGAAAAAGCTTTGGCGCATATTTGGCAGGATATACTGGCAATTGAAAAGGTGGGCGTAAAAGACAACTTCTTCGATATAGGAGGCCATTCCCTCAAAGCAACAAAGGTCGTTTCCCGCATCAAGAAGGATATGAATATAGAGTTGCCGCTCAGGGCCATATTCGAAGCTCCTACTATTGAAGGTCTAGGCAAAGCCATATCTTCGATGCAGGGACAGAAACTGGGCGAAATACCGAAACTCCCGCAGCAGGATTCATACGAACTTTCTCATGCGCAGAAAAGGCTCTGGTTCCTCGAACAGATGACGCCGGGCTCCTCAACATACAATATCCCCATGGCCCTTATGATAGAAGGAGAGATACAGACAGATTTGATGGAAAAGGCCCTTAATAGTGTAGCGCTACGCCATGAGACCCTCAGGACATTATTTTCGAGCATGGACGGTGAGCCTGTTCAAATTATCGAACCTTCCATTCGCGTTGATCTTAATTTGATGGACATGACTGATAAAACTGAAGAGCAGATTTCCCAGACAGTCATAAATGAAATATCCGGCTCATTCGATCTGGCTGCGCCGCCGCTCTTCAGGGCGTGTCTTTATAAGCTCGGGGAAAACAGGCATTTATTCGTATTCACGATTCATCATATCATTTCAGACGGATGGTCAACCGAGGTCCTCCTGAAGGAACTGATCGGGACATATATGTCGCTTATGACCGAGACGAAAGAGGCGCTCCCTGATCTTAAAGTTCAGTACAAGGATTATGCCTCATGGCAGAACAGGCTTATTGAAGACGGCATGCTGAAGGATCAGGAAGATTACTGGGTCAAAAAACTCGCAGCCCCGCTTCCGGTGCTCGACCTGCCGACAGACCGGCCCAGACCGCCGTTGCAGACCTATAACGGCGCGGTTTACAAGTTTGAATTCGATGCGGATGTTGCGAAACAATTGAATACATTTGCCAGAAAACAGGGAGCCACAATGTTCATGACCATCCTGAGCGCTTTCACCGTCCTTATCAACAGGCTCAGCAATCAGGAGGATATCATAATAGGAACGCCCATTGCAGGCCGCAACCATCCCGATCTCGAACCTCTGATAGGATTCTTTGTCAACACGCTTGCTCTGAGGGTTGATATAAGCGACAACCCCAGCTTTACAGAGCTTGTAAAAAGGGTGAAAGCAGTATGTGTCGAAGCGTATGCGAATCAGGAATATCCGTTTGACGGATTGATAGACGTCCTGAACCCTGTCAGAGATGTAAGCAGGAACGCCATATTCGGCGTCATGTACATACACCAGAACATGACCGACCTTTTCGGGATGAAGACAGGCCTTTCGATCAAACCGGTCGAGGCTGATCTTACAACCACCAAATTTGATCTTACTTTTTCTTCGGTGGAGATTGGTGAGCGTCTGCTGGGATACCTTGAATACAATACCGATCTGTTCGACAGGACGACAATCGAGGGCTTTGCAACATTTATAAAAAATATCCTGGCAGAGGCATCCCATAAGCCCGAAACCAGGGTCTTTGCATTCGATGTGCTGGGCGAAGAAGAAAGGCGTAAGGTCCTTGATGAGTTCAATGATACGGACAAACCCTATGACCTCAGCAAATGCACATACCAGATGTTCGAGGAGCAGGTGGTGAAAACGCCGGACAGGATTGCAGTAACCGCCTATGACGGACGGAAGCTTACTTACCGCGAATTGAACGAAAGGATGAACCAGCTTGCAAGGCGATTGAGAAAGCTCGGCGTTGGCGCTGAAACCATGGTTGCTGTCATGCTTGAGCGTTCGATTGAGATGGAGATCGCACTTCTTGGCATCAATAAGGCGGGAGGCGCCTATGTGCCTATGGGGACGGACTATCCCGAGGCGCGTGTGGATTATATTCTGAAAGACACGAATGCGCCGGTGGTTCTGGTGCAGGAAAAGTATGCGTCGAAATTCGATGGCAAAGACATCAAAGTCCTTTGCCTGGACAGCGGGTGGGATGATATCGCATCTGAAGACACCTCAAATCTGAAACCTGTCAGCGGTCCCGAAAACCTGGCCTATGTCCTTTACACTTCAGGTTCAACCGGTGTGCCAAAGGGTGTGGCGTGCATACACATAGGGCTTACCAACAGGCTGATATGGATGCAGGAGGCATATGGACTCAAGGAAGACGACTGCATACTGCAGAAGACGCCCTATACATTCGATGTCTCAGGCTGGGAATTCCACTGGCCGATGATGTATGGCGCACGCCTGCACTTTCTTATGCCGGACGGGCAGAAAGACCCATCGCATATCATGGAAGTTATAAGCGAACAGAAGGTGACGACCCTTCATTTCGTCCCTTCGATGCTGGGCGGATTTCTGCAGGTCGTCGACGATTCCAACAAGGGCAGCCTGGCGACACTGAGACGTGTAATCTGTTCAGGCGAGGCCCTTCTTGCAGAGCACCGTGATACGTTCTTCCGCTATATCGATTGCGAACTTCACAACCTTTACGGGCCTACTGAAGCATCAATTGACGTGACGTATTATGAACTGAGCCCCAATGACAATACAAGGATATACATACTCAATAAGCATATGCAGCTTGTCCCTGTCGGTGTGCCCGGCCAGATATTCCTTGCAGGCGTGCAGCTGGCGAGAGGCTATGTGAACCAGCCTGAAAAGACGGCTGATGCATTCATCGATTTTGATATTCACAGGGACAGCAGGCTGTATAAGACCGGTGACCTCGGCGCATGGATGCATGATGGAAATATCGAATACCTGGGTCGTATAGACCATCAGGTAAAAATACGCGGGAACCGGGTTGAGCTGGGAGAGGTCGAATCCGCCCTGTGCAGGTTTGGAGGAGTCCGTGAGTGCGTTGTAGTTGACAAGACTGACCCGTCGGGCAGCAAATATCTGGTGGGCTATTATGCCTCTGACAGTGAACTGCCTGTCGATGAAATCCGCAGATTCCTGCATGATTTCCTGCCCGAATACATGATACCGACTCGCTTCATTTGCATGCCTGTCCTTCCCCTTAATGCGAACGGCAAGGTCGACAGGAAACAGCTTCCCGAAATCGAAAGCGTACGGCCTGAGATGGCCAATGAATATGTGGCGCCAGCCACCGATGTCGAAAAGCTGCTGGCTCAGGTTTGGAAGGAAGTTCTTGGTGTGGAGAGGGTCGGCATCAATGATAATTTCTTCGACCTTGGAGGCCATTCACTGCTTATCATGAAGGTAATCGCAAAGGTAAAGATGTCATTGCCTTTGACCGTTCAGGACTTTTTCGACAACCAGACAATTGCCGGCCTGGCTAAATGCGTTGAAGAGAAGGTGTCTGCTGCACAGAAGGCGTCAGCTCATAAAGAATTGGTCGAAGAGAAATTTGACGGCCTCAAGGTGGACATCCCCGTTTCAGGAAAGACCGAAGAGATGAAATCGATTCTTATGACCGGTGCAAGCGGTTATCTTGGGTCGCATCTTTTAAGAGACCTACTAAGTGATACCGATGCGGATATCATATGTCTGCTTCCTGGAAAGGATGTCGATGATGCCAGAAAAATGTTTTTTGAAGCGATAGACTTCTATTTCAGGGATGAAAAGCTCGACACCTCGCGTCTGAAGATTTTTGCAAGCGATATCGGCATTGACGGATTAGGTCTGGACAATGATGCGCTGGAGCTTATCAAGGATGCGGATACCATAATTCATGTGGCGGCCGATGTAAGGCATTTCGGCGATTACAAGCATTTCAGGAATATCAATGTGCTGGGTACCAAACGTGTGCTCGACCTTGCAGGCACCGGAAAGCCGAAACGTTTCCATCATGTTTCCACGCTCAGTGTTGCGGGTGATTTTGTCCCCGGTTTCTCGAAGGTGGTGTTCAAGGAAACCGACTATGACCGTGGACAGGAACTCGGAAATGTTTATGCGAAAAGCAAGTTCGAGGCCGAAGGAGTCGTTCGTGATGCAATGGCCAGGGGAGTTAAATGCACCATATACCGCATCGGCAATCTTGTCTGCGAATATCAGTCAGGACTTTTCCAGAAAAACATCGATGGAAGCTCCTTTTACGGGCTGCTTAAATCGATTATAGAAACTGGGGTTATACCAGACGGTGACGGGGGAATGTTCGACTTTACGCCTGTCGACAGCTGCAGCAAGGCGATAACGAGTCTGGCGCGAATTCCCGAAACATCAGGCCGTTGCCTGCACCTCTTTAATCCTGACATGATCTCATTGAAGGGCCTTGTGGAGATCATGAATTCAAACGGTTACCCCATAAGCATACTCAATGTCGAAGAATATGCGGTGGCTCTTGGGTCAGCCCAGGCCGAAAAGGGCGCCAAGGTAATAGAAGGCCTGTTGCCGTATCTTGAGGCAAAATCCGTGACGCAGTATGTTCTCGACAACAGTTATTCAAGATATTTCCTTGACGGTCTCGGTTTTTCATGGCCTGCTCTTGATGAGGCCTTTATAGCAAGACTTCTCGGCTACTGCGCAAAGGTCGGATTTATAGGGCAGCCGCAAGGCGGTAAATAAATTTTTTAAACAGGGGACGATATGAAGATAGGAATAGTTACAGGGGCCGCATCCGGAATGGGCAGAGAGTTTGCCTGCCAGGTTCAGGATGCATATCCGATGGATGAAATATGGCTGGTAGACAGAGAGAAAAAAGGGCTTGAAGAAACCGCAAAACTGATAAGGAATATAAAGGCTGTCACGATAGCCCTTGACCTTTCGATAGAGGATGACCTGAAAAGCCTTAAAGACATGATCATAAATGCTGCACCCGAGATAACTGTTCTGAATAATAACGCCGGTTTCAGTTACATCTGTCCTTTTGTTGAGGCATCCCTTCCAAGGACGATGAACATGATAGACGTGAACGTCAAAGCAGTGGTGGCCATCGCTCATATGTGCATTCCTTTCATGAAAGAAGGTTCAGTCATATTCCAGGTAGCGTCACTTAACGCATTTCTTCCGGCCCCGAACGGGGCTGCATATTCGGGAACCAAGGCCTTTGTGCTTGCCTTTTCCCAGGCCCTTTACCAGGAACTCAAGAGTAAAGGTATTCATGTGATGAGCATTTCACCGGGGCCGGTAAGGACGAACTTCATGAAGACTGCATCCGATGGAAATCTTCCAGACCTCAGGAATGCTCTTGAAGCAAAAGATGTGGTTGATGCAGCGATTAAGGATGCAAAGGCAGGCAAACTCAACTCGACATTCGGTTTCGTCAACCGCCTGAATATTTTCCTTACCCGCGTGCTGAGCAGGAAGACGCTCCTTGGAATGTCATAATCAACATTAAGGAGAGCATATCTTGGCGAATGAATGGATAAAGCTTTCCAGCGGCGAGGATGCGATAAGGCTGTTCTGTTTTCCATTTTCAGGCGGCACTGCACAGGTGTACAGACCCCTGGCGCGTCTTTTGCCCAACGGCATCTGCGTATTTGCATATGAGCTTCCCGGACGGGGGCGACGCTTCAATGACCCGGCTTTTGAAAATATACCCGATATGGTCAGTGATGCCATGAAGGGGTTGATGCCTTTACTCTCCAATTCCAACTTTGCCTTTTTCGGATATTCTCTTGGAGGCCTTCTTGCATATGAAGCTGCACATGAACTGAGCAGGAAGGAACTCAATCTGCCCAGGCATCTTTTTGTGGCCGCATCGAGGGCCCCCCATCTGTCACGCAGGGAAGATGAGACCTCCTATTATGATCTTCCTGATGAGAAGTTCATAAGCAAATTGAAGGAAATGGGAGGGACCCCGCAGGAGGTCCTCGACAATCAGGAAATACTCGAACTCATGCTTCCTGTCATCAGAAAAGACTTTAAGGCTTATGAAGCTTATAAAAACGCAAATGAGAAACCGCTTAACTGCCCGATAACGGCATTCGGCGGTGAGTTCGACAGACTTGTCCTTCCTTCGGATGTTCAGGAATGGTCAAAACATACTGCGAAGCTGTTCCTCAAACACATTTATGAAGGTGACCATTTTTTCATTCAGTCTTATGCGGAGAAGATGGCAGGCGTTATCACCAGAGCCCTTGCCATGCAAAGACCCTGGTAATGAAAAAGTCTTTTTAAGGAATATATTCGTAAGCTCCCATATCGGTGTAAGGAAAAATACCGGTTCCCGTATTTATAACAGCAGGGATATCCAGCCGGGCCTGCCCGTTAAGGTCAAGAGCGGGGGTGAAGTTCCCGTCGGCTGCGTCTATGCAGGGCGAGTTTGCTTTTAGATGGAAATCTCCCTGGTTCCATTCAGAACCGGACCATGAACCGGGATCTGTAAAAGCCGGATCGCTGTAAATGTTTCCTGTCCCTGCAGCAAGAAGCTGTACGTCCTGAATGTCAGAATATGATATGTCTATATTTGAAGATTCGTTAATAATCTCACTTGTATCATTCCACATTATACAGTTTCTTATCAGCAGTGTGCTGCCGAAGCTGTTTATTGCGCCTCCCGCATTTGCATTGTTTCCAGATGTGGTGCAATTGATTAGAGATAGAGTAGCCTTGTAATTTCCAATAGCCCCTCCCCCGCCAAGTCCATTGTTGCCCTGGAACAGACAGTTGGCTATATAGGGTGATGTGCCTTCTGAATTGAATATTGCCCCGCCTGCAACAAAATAGTTGCTCAATGATGTGGATGCATTGTTATGGATGAATTGGCAGTTCAGGATTTTTGGTGAGCTGTCTCCCTGGTTTGTCATACCCCCGCCGGAGTTTTTTGCATTATTATCTATAAACAGACAATTCGATATGGTGAGTGTATTTCTGCAGTCAATATTCAGCATGCCCCCGCCTGTTTCTTCAGGATAGACCGTTATGGAATCATCAACCCTTGCATTGCCGTTTCTGACCGTGAAACCATCTATTCTCGATGAAGGGGCTCCTTTGACAACATGATATATTTTTTTCTGGCCGTCCAGGATTGATGGTGTTGTTTTGAAATCCCTTTCCGAACGGTATGTTTCAGTTCCCTTAAATCCGCCGTAAATCCTTACCCCTTCCTTAAGGGCAAGGACAGGTATCTCGGGTTTACTGCCGTCGAGGGCACAGTATGTACCTTCGGTTACCCATACCTGATCCCCTGATGCGGCGATATTCATGGCTTCCTGCGGATGCCTGAAGGCATTCTCCCAGCTTGATCCGTCAAGGCCGCCTGTTGCATCACAATCTACAAAGAGGATGTCGCCACTCGGTTCAACTGTTATTTTTACTGTCGCAAAGTTGCTCTTGCTTGTATTCTTGCTGAGCGAGTATCTCAGTTCATCAACCCCTGAGAAATCCTCGTTCGGCATATATTCCCAGGTTGCACCGCTTACATGTTTGAGTGTTCCATGGGAAGGATTTGTTTCGATATTGCATGACAGAGTTGATATATCCGTATCCAGAGCTTTCATTGTGAATAATCTGGCAACACCTTCTGTAGTACTTACTGATAAATCGAGTGCCTGGATTTTTATAACCTCCGGTTCCTGTGAGTCTGAACCTCCACCACCTCCGCCACCGCCGCAGGAGGTCATGGATATTATCAAGATTAGAAATACCGGGATAATCAGTTTTTTCATTGTTAATCTCCTTACATACCTGAAAACCATATCTGCAAACAATATGCCATGCATAATATATTGATTATACAAGCAAATATTATTACAGGTCTATTCGGAAATGCATCGAATCTGAATAATTTAGGAACAATATTTCATATGAATATTATTTGACGAATTTCTGAAAAGGCTGATTCAACCTGAAATGTGTGATGCCTGTGAATCCTGTCGGAGCGCCTTTCTCGTCTCTTCTGAGACAAAGAAGCAGATCTCCGGACATCAGTTTTCCATCGCGGTCGTACTGTTCGATTGAGATGACCTTCCTGAATTCACGGCCGGTTTCTTTTGCTGAGGAAAGCCCGGAAATAAAAGCTTTAGCGAGCCTCAAGTGGGACTCTTCAGTAAGGGTAAGACCTGCATTCAGCCGCATTGCCTCTTCAGGGCTGTATCCGAGAAGGTGTTCAACCGAAGGGCTGACATAGGTAAAAAAGAGCTCCATATCAGTCATCCATATAATGTTGGTCGAATAGCTCATAAGTTCATAGTATTCGAGGAGTCTGTTGTCCGTGGCCGTCGGTGACGACAAGTTAACGAACAGGAATATGAAGCCGCTCTTTATGCCGTTTTTTATAAATGGTTTGATTCCAATTCTTGCATTCATGCTTATTCCGGATTTCAAGATCATTCTGTACACATCGACGTTTCTTTTGCCGTTTTCTGCAAGTTCGAGATTTGCCCTTGCTTTTGCATGGTCATCCGGATGCACGAATTCCCAGAGCTCTTTACCGATAATCTCTTCCTGTATAAAACCGCCCAGCTCTGATATTCTGCCACTGACAGCAGTAACCCTGAGTGATTCATCGGCTGTCGCTATACCTTCTGTCACCTCGTTCAGCATAACGGAGAGCTGCTCATCGGCCTGCTGGAGATCTGTCAGCATTTCGGACAAAAAGATGTTATTAGAGAGGTCAATGGATTCTTTCAGGAGCAGGGAAAGCTCCTCGCTGTTCCATGCGCGTTTCATTTTTCTAGACATGCAGCAAAGGCATCCCCACAATTCACCCTTGTCCTGAATCGGGATGAAAACGCATGAATTAATACAATTTTTCTTCAGATAGTCGGACTGCTTTTGGGGAAGGCTCTCTGGGGAATCAAAAAAAATCATCAGTGATTTCAGCCTTGAAAAAACATCATGAAGATTCTCGGATATGTTGAAATCCTGAGCCAGGACTTGATTCTCCGGGCATTCTGCCCAAAGATACCTTAACGCCTGTCCGTTTTTTAAAAACTGGAATACGCATACCAGATCAATATTAAGGGTGACGCCGAGCCTTGCGAGGAGAGCTTCTGTTCTTGTGTTCGTATTTAGAATGAATTCATAAATTGAAGAAGGCATAAGTCATAAATAGCAACAAGACTTCAGCCAGGCAACAAATAATTCGCATTATGCGAACGAATATCAATGCCGGTTGTTAATAAGTTATCTTATTGGCGAATGACTTTATTGACATGATGTAAAGGAACAATCATTATTATTTAAGATTTAAGATTGAGTGGGGTGGACTAGGATTATGGATTTCAGGTCATGGATAAAAAACTCGGGCATTTCACAAAAGAAATTGGCGCAGGATCTGGCCATGTCCCAGAGCTATCTTTCAGAAATACTCTCCGGCAAACGCAAGATAAATACCAGGCTTGCGCAAAGAATTGAAGATGTTTCCGGGGGAGAAGTAAGCCGCATGGAACTTTTATATCCGGGGGATGGCAAGATTTCAAAACACGAAATGCCTCCCGATCGGCAGATGTTTCTTGAACGCGGATCTCCATTGACTTCTGAGATGCGTGAAAAAGTGCTATCCGGAAAACTTTAGGTTCAATATTCGGTCCGATATTTTTTGTTTTTTAAAATATGAAGGGGGTTATTATGAGTAGAAGGTATTTGTGCATTGCAGTGTTTGTATTGGTTGCTGTTTCAGGTTGCAGAATTGTCTCGTCATCGCCGGACAACATTACAAAAATATCAATGAATCCAGGAGAGTCAATTGACTTCAAGGTAACACTGGCGTCACCTGCAGGTAGTGAAGAGTGGCTGATTAATTATCCTGGCGACCCGCTTTATATTAATGCCTGCTTGCTTGGAACAGGTTCTTCAATCAAGTTTATGGCTACTCCCGATAATATAGGAGAGCATCAGATAAGATACAAAGCCGAGAGGACTGTTTTCATTCGATTCATACCAAATCTTGACATCGGAATTACCCTTAAACTCTGGGAAGTTAAGCGTACATGGAATATTGTTGTAAATGGTGCAAGGATAGATCCATACAAGCAGGGATTGTATGCTGCGAATAAAGAGGTTGAGTTCACAGCAAATGTTTATCCAGCAGGTGAATATTCCTATGAATGGTACATGGATGGTGTCTTATCAGGAACCACAAGAAAGTATGACTTTAATCCTGCATTCGAACAGGTCGGCTACCACACTGTAAAAGTGATCGCAACAGGTACAACCAGAACATATTCAACTACAAGATCAATACTTGTGACTACAGGTGAGCTGTCTGTTCCAGGCATGATCAATCCTGATGTTATCAAACAGGCGCCGGGCGGTGGATATTTCATGCTGGGATCAACTTACAAGTTGTTATTGCCAGGCAAAGAAACCACATGGATTGCAAAATTTGACCGGGAATTCAATCTCTGCTGGGAGAGAGAGTATGTTACAAAGGAATACGATGGATACTTCAATCTTTATCCGGCACCGGACGGCGGTTGTATGCTGACGGGTTTAAACAACGGATGGCCTAATTATCTGATATCCAGAATGGATGAGAACGGGGAGATTATCTGGAGCATGGATATTGAAAACGATAGTTTCGCGATTTCTCCTTACGGAGAGCTGTTTTATATCAATGATAAGTCTGTAAATAATGTCTGGAAATCGTTTCTTGTCAAGATAGGATCCGGAGGTGAAACTGTTTTTGACATAGATGTGGATAGACTGTCTCCGGGTTTATGTATCAGCCGTATTTTCCCGACAGAAGATGGCGGCTGTATCGTCCTCAGCCATACACCGGAGGGGGCCGATCTTTACAGGCTCGATTCTTCAGGCATTGTACAATGGGTCACTCAGATGCCTTCCGAAACAATTATCAATATTTTAGCCTCCGACTCCGATTCATTCATTGTCGCCGGAACCTCGGATCGGACAGATGTTCCCGGGCTTGTTAACCATGGCGCCGGAGACTTTTTCGCTGCAAAGATGGACGATTCGGGAAATGTGCTCTGGCAGAAGATGTTTGGCACATCCGGCAATGAAGAGCTGAAGCAGGCTCGGTTGAAAAAAAATGGAGGTCTTATTCTGGCAGGGTTCACTGAGAATGAAGTCTCCTATCTCGTAAGTACTGATTCCTCCGGAAATATGATTCAGGAAAAGACTTTCTACAGTGAAGGCATTGAACTGTTCAGCAGCGATCCCATGAAAAACTGTTCATTTATGGATACTGAAGATGGCAGCCTTCTGATACTAAACACCTATGCTGTGGAAACTATTCCTTATACAAGATACTCGGGAAGGATAGTTACAGGCAGGCTTCTTCCAGACGGTGAAATATCAACATATGCACCTGTTTTCCATGATGATCTGTCATATATTGTAAATGTCCTGCAAAATCACTATACCGGCGGACTGGACATGTATCTTTCGGATTATTATAAAGGTTACATCTTGCAGACCGATGCAAATGGAAATTTCTAGCTATGTTTCACGGCAGCAGCCTTTTCAGGTCGTCTGCCGTGAAATAATTTATATTTCAGTTAATCTTGTAACGTTTCTCATACATCATGTCATCAAACGGGGCGCGCCTGCCGGGGCAATCAAGGCGCGGGCAGAGCGCGCAGTTGTGGAATATTTCACCCGAAGCATAGCTCAAGCCGCTTACTGATTTGAGCGGCCTCATCAGGCAGCTCTCATTGAGCCTGACCCCGATTGCGGTTGTCTCATCTTTCATAAGGCTGAAGAGTTTTGTCTGCTCTGTTATCGGCCAGTCTTCAAGCGAGCCCGGATTCATTGTGGAAACTGTTTCGGAATCGAGCGTTTTCCTGATTATACCATCTGCAGCCTGCATGGCGAAGCCGAGTGCAAGAAACATTATAGTGTCGGCCCAGTACTGCTCGAGGTAGCCGTCAATCTGTTTCGACCATTCATCAAGCTCGGTCCCGCATGTTGCTGCGAAAACCGCCATGTTGGGTGAGTTCTTCAGATTGACTGAAAGGACCCGGCTGTTTAACGTGATATTATTGGCCGTGACGAAGTCATCTCCCAGATTCGTGATGTCAAGGAGCTTGATGGCAGCCTTAGGTTTCGCCACGCTCAGGGCAGATTCGATAATCTCCTTCAGCTTTGCAGCCAGAGAGGTGCCGGGCCGTACCTTCAGACCTGAACGCAGAAGCTCTTCATCTATGGTTATGGGAATACTGTCAATAATTACGGAATCCATTCACACCTCGCTTAGCGGAAAATTGACGGAATCTATGAAAACCTTCTGAAACGACTGATCCTCGGTAAGCACGATTTCTTCAGTGGTGTCCCTGAGTTTTCTGGCCTTGTCTATAAAATTTCTATCGATACAGGCCTGCTCGGCTGCTTTAAGGCTTGTATTGCCGATGAAGCTCCAGGCAGCGTTTCTGAACCCGGGAATAAAGCCAAGGCTTTTAAATGATTCTATGTCAAGGTGTTCGCCCAATGCGCCTGCAAGGATGACATTCTCAATCTCATCTTCATCTATGCCGGCCTTCTTCAATAGAAGCCGGGAAGCCGCCAGGCTGGCTGCCTTAGCGAGCTGAAGGTTCCTTATATCCATCTGGGTCAACTTTATATTCTCCCACAGCAGTATCTCTTTCATGCCGTTATTCTCGGAATATCTTCCCGGCCTCGGAATATAAGATGACGAGATTACACCTGTATTATTGATCGCTCCTTTTGCGATCAATGCGGAAACCAGATCGATTATGGCTGTTCCTGTCATGCCTGTGGGTCTGCCGTCGCCCTGCATTCCGTATAAAAGGCCGTCAGATGATGCCTTTATATGTGTTATGGCGCCTTCGTCGGCGGTCATGCCGCATGACATGTTCATACCTTCGAGGGCGGGGCCCATTGCGCAGGACGTCGCTTTTATCACGCCTGAACCATTGGCCAGAAAAAGTTCGCCGTTTGTCCCGAGGTCGATAAAAAATGTGTTCTTCTCAAGGCCCTGTTCCTTGCATACGGTTATGCCGGCTACTAGATCGCTGCCCAGGTATGCTGCCCGGGCGGGAAGGGCGGATACTCCTGCATTCTTAAATGCGCTGCCGCCCAGTTCGGCAGCCGGTTTTTCTTCAAAATCGAGCATGGGCGCCATGTAAGGCGCATGTCCGATGGGAGTCGGGTCGATCCCGAAGAAGATGCATATCATGGTTGTATTGCCCGAAAGGATGAATTCTTTTATTTCTGCTGTGTTTATGCCCGTGGAATCGCACGCTTCATTGGCGTTTATAAAGACTGCTTCCCTGATCAGCGACGTCATGCGTGAAGCGGTGCCGGTGTCCGCCGATGCGGCTATCCTTGAAACTACGTCATGGCCGAACCTCCTCTGGGGATTCAGAAAGGAGGGTATATTGTATGAGATACCTGTTTGCTTATCCACGAGCGACATCTTTACAGTGGTGGTTCCTATATCGACGGCGAATGAAAATGATTTTCCTGCGACTTCATCCGGATGAGGCATGTATGATTCCGCACCGGTTCTTTTACATCTTTCATCTGCAAAGACCTCGATGTCATTATCAAGCAGGGTGTTGCAGGCAAGCCTTTCTTCCTTATTTCTATTATTTGCATATCTTACGGTGACCCTGCATTTGCCGCAGGCTCCTCTTCCGCCGCATGGCGTCTTGATCATGAGTCCCATGTCGAGCAGTGCTTCCCATAAAGGAGTTTCTGCCGGGAATTCCATGTGTCTGCCCCCGGGCAGCAGGGTTATCTTAAAGGTTTTGTCAGCCATGAAAAAACCTTATCAGGAAACAGACCTGTTTTCCATAATTATGGGGATGATAATTTGATTTGTTATCCACCGGCATTGCCGGTGGATAACTGAAGATTAAATTAGTCCAATTGTTCTAATGGATGAGGCTGACAATACTGCCTAACCAGTTCGATATGCTCTTAAAGGCCTGTTTTAGAAAATGCCAGTCATATGCTGGAGATGCAGAGCTCATAAAGCATAAACCGCCGCTGCTTCCGCCGCCGCCTCCTCCCTCTGTGTCTTCGCTGACCTCCAGGGTAACCGAATCTGAGTCGGAAAGCCCGAGGCTGTTAGTAGCGGTGACCGTGATGGTCTGTGTCCCAAGAGGCAGATCTTTGATGAGGATTTCATAACCGGTTCCTATCTCACCCGATATGCTCGAAGTCCACCTGATGTTATCCTGAGGGAAAGTTTTATCCTGAAGATCAAATACGTCGGCTGAGAGGGTGATTCCGCAATCTTCGATAAGAAAGTCATCATCAGGCAGTTCTCCCATATAAACTTCAGGTGCTTTCGGTGGTACAACGAAGAAGGCGCTTTGTGCGTATTCGCTGAGGACACCGTCACTGGCGGTTATCTGTATCTTTGCATGCGACCCGCCCGGCAGCAGGCTGAAATCTTCTTCCCAGGAACTGGTTTGAAGCCCGTCTGCCAGTATGATCCAGGGGGATTGAGAGTCGGTGGCATCAGGATTGTAGGACACGGTGTAGGTCAGTGCGGACCCCTCAGGGTCATTTGCCGTCCATGTGATGTTGTACAATCCGTCTATTGTTGTCGAAACCAGCGGCGTGACATTTGAAACCACAGGTTCTGAACTGCTCACGGACAATTCTTTGAGCACTTCGCTTTCTTTCACGATCCTGAATTTTGTCGTGCCTTCAGGGAAATTTGCAACTCCTTCGAAACGAACCATGTCGAGTTCCTTCGGAGGATGGACGCTAAAGAAATGTACTATGATCTCTGAACTGGCGAGTACAGTGTTCGAGTTATTGAGTGCCTGAAACGTATATGTTCCTGTCGTGTCTTCCAGTGTGGCGTTGTCCGTATAGGTTTCCCAGGGGTCAAGTTCAACATCGCCATCCTTTGTTATGCTGCCGGAAAAGCTTATGAAACGGTTTTCTCCATCGGCTTCACTAAGCAGATAAGATGCACTCCTTGCCGCCGGATCTTTTAAAACCAGTTTTCTGTAAAGCCAGTCATAATTGTCCGGAGTTATCCACAGCTGGGTTTGCAGAGCGCCTCCGGCGCTCATGAAATCAGCCTTTTCTCCGAGATATCCCCGCTCCCAGTCATAAGGATGTGAGGATGCGGGAACCATGGCCCCATTGATAAGCGTTTCGCCGTCAGCACCGAACAGGGTAGAAGCGGGCCGTCCCTGTGTGCAGCCATTGAAAGCTATAAAATTATTGTCCCAGTTAAGGCCCTTGAACCCATTGGGGGCTGGATTTACGCTGCATCTGATGGAAGAACCCGAAGCATCGTCATAGGTGTCTCCGATGCCGAATTTATGAGCGATTTCATGGGCGACGGTTCCGGCTGCATCATTGCTGCCGGCCACGACGACAACAACAGGAAGGTCCACAGGGGCCCACCCTTCAAGTTCGCCTACAGTTTCAGGTATCATTCCGATTACATAATCATAGCAACCTGCCCCGTTTGGACTGGTTTTGCATTTGGCGGGGATAAGGTTTTTGAGCGCAGCCGTGAGATTGTCCTGCCCTTCATCGGTTTCAAGATTGTATTTGCCGGAAGTGGCGTCAAGCAGCTGCAGACGGTTTGTCCATTTCAGATCGTCCTCGGCCAGGGGATAGACCTCCTGGGTAAACTGCCCCAGTTGCTTCCATGCGTTCCCTGTGACGGTCTTGATGCCGCCGCTGCCATAGTTGGCTCTGATAGGAACTGCAAGGACGCGCAATGAATTGCCTTCTCTGAATGTATATGGGCCGTTCAGGCTGTAGTCCACGCCATTAACGGACATTTCAAAGGAATAGCTGCCTGCCTCCCAGTTCTGGCAATCTTCGAGTGACTGGCACAGGAAATCAACGCTTGTGACAAGGCCGCTTCTCATCTTGGGATACATGTTAAAAACAAACTGGCCGTCTTTATAGACGCTGACGCCTGTATTATTCTCATCAATGGTGACAAGTTTGTTGATGAAGGCTCTTATGACAGTATTTTTCCCGGCCACATAATACTTGTGTGAATCCTTCTGAACCCCAAGAACCTGATTCACTTCGGCGCCTGTGATCTTGAGAATGTTCTGGGATGGGCCGCTGCCAAAGGCCATGAGAATGGAAAATATGAAAATTATTGAAATCAGTGAGTTTCGGACTTCTTTGATTGTCATATAAATACTCCCCCCAGAAATTTTTTGCTTATGAGTGAAAGGAAACTTCAATACTTGCAGGATGGAAATCGAGCGCTTGAGGAGTTCTCAGACCGGTCAGGCATTTCACCTGAGAAACCATTCAATGTCCGGTCCGCCGGTTGGCAGAACTCCGCCGCCAGCCGGTCCCTCTTCAGCTTTACAGACAGAAGGGAACGAACACCTGAAGCGCTCGATAAATCCAACCCTGTTCCTTCCATAAGCATTCCTATGCATTTCGTCTCCGGTCGAATACCGGCCCCAGTGCGAAATACTGTTCGTGCATTTCTTTAGGAATCCATACCGGTTTTATACGGCAGTTGCATCCGGCATGAGCCCTGTTCCTGTTTGCAAAATCCCTTGTCAGGAAGAGCTTGTTTTCCGCGTGTGACCTGCATGCATTGCAGGCGTCATGTCCTCTGCGGGAAAGTTTGTATGCCACGGCTTTTGTACCGCTGTTGCTGCTGGTGCTTCCGCATCCGTTTGAAAAGGCTGCGGGCCCTGCTAAACCGGTGATTGCCAGCAGCTTTAAGAAAACCCTTCTTTTCATGGACGGTTCATTCTTCAGCATTGATCCCATGAAATATAATTTCGGCATGATCCGGTAAATGCATTAGAAATTTACAGGATAATAAGGAATTTTCCTGATGGGTAAAAACGTCTGTTAATGAACAGGGAGAAGTCATGTACAACAAAACTTCTCCCTGCCGGTTTCAATGTTTAAAGGGCAAAGAAAGGAGAACTGATAATTTCAGCCTAAATAATTAAAGCCCTTCAAATATCCTCACCGCCTGCACGGCATTTTCACCGTAGGCGTCGGCGCCCATTTCTTCACACAGCTTCTGGGATGTGCAAGCCCCGCCTATTGCTACTTTGGCATCGATGCCTGCGCTTTTCAGCCCCTGTACCACCTGAGATATGTTGGTGACCATTGTGCTCAGAAGAACGGAAAGCCCTATAAGCTTTGCGCCGGTTTCTCTGGCTGTCCTTATTATCTTTTCCGCATCCACATCGACACCCAGGTCTATCACCTCGAACCCGTTTGCACCCAGAAGCATGCCCACGATGTTCTTGCCTATCTCGTGAATGTCGCCTTTGACGGTCGCCAGGATGACCTTGCCTTTTTTGCCCGATTCACCCGGATCCATCCTTGCCTTTATAAGAGGCATGGCCTCGTTGACGACTTCTCCCGCCATGACAAGGTCAGCAAGGAAATACTCCCCTGATTCGAATAGATCTCCCACTCTGGCAAGTCCCGGCGCTATGCCGTCCTGTATGATTGCCAGAGGGCTCAATCCCTCGGCAAAGCACTGCTCGACAAGTGCGGGGATTCCGTCAATGTCCATGTCCTCGACAGCCTTACTAACCTTCAATAAAGTCTCACTCATATGGTCTCCTTGTTATCAGGCGGATAAGCCTGAATATTTTCCGAATTCATGCGCGGCCCCGATCATCACCCTCAATTTGTGCGCCGGGATAGTATTGAGCGAATGTGCGGGCGACAGGATATACCTGCCGCCCGGGGCCAGATTTTCAATCAGACTCTTTACTTCCGCTATTACCTCTTCATCTTTGGAGCGCTCGGTCAGCAGATAATCGACGCCCACGTTTCCTATGATCGCAGCCTTGTCGCCGTGCAGCTTTTTTTCTTTATAAATATCGACATTCGATGTCGGTTCATAGGCGTGGAATCCGTCAAATCCCCATGAAATGAACATATC
Source organism: uncultured Bacteriovoracaceae bacterium (assembly GCA_964400685.1). Classification (GTDB taxonomy): domain Bacteria; phylum Desulfobacterota; class Desulfomonilia; order UBA1062; family UBA1062; genus DATCTV01. The sequence continues at coordinate 45,194 of CAYNVT010000015.1, forward strand.
GAATAAAAGCGTATTGTCGCCGCAGGAATGCAGGATGATCTTGCCGCCCCGGTCATGCACCGCCCTTGTAAGCATTCTGTAATGTACTCCGAATAACTCTTCCAAAATTTTCGGGCTGAATGTTGGGCCTGTCTTGTGTGCGAAGTCATCGCCCTGAAGCACTACTTTTAATCCCGCGTCCATCATGGCCATGGCGCCAGCAAGTTCGATTGACGTTATCCAGTCGACATAGCGCTTGATAACGTCCCTTTCCTTTCTGACCCAGAGCGGAGCCTTGTCGAAGCCCATTGCGCCAACTATGCTTTCATGCATGCCGAAGGCTGCCTGGCCGATTATGCAGATATCATTCCCGTAGCGGCTGAAAGCCTTTTTAAAGAACTTGAATACTCTGTCCGCGAAATCGACTGGCTTTTCGAAATGAGGCCATTCCTCGAAGGCTTGCCTTGAAGTAAAAACAGGACCCTTGTACATATAATCGGCATTTCCGAATGCGTCTTCTATGAGAGTATACATCATGCCGTTTATGGTGGCTATTGTCTTCGAATCGACAAGCAGTGTCTCGCAACCGCTCAATACCCATATTGCATCGAACCCGAGCTCGACCGCAGTCTTAATGCGCAACAGATATGAATCATGGATGACCCTTCTCAATAGTCTGCTGTTAACCTGCCAGCCCCTGTCCATGATCCAGTTCATCAAAGGATTTTTTGTAAAGAATGTCGATGGGATAAGTGGTTTTCCCAGCACCTGCTGGGCGGTGCTGTCCTCCATTCCCGCACACATTACAGGAACCCTCTCGACCGGCTTTCCGTCAAGTGTTCGTATTATGCGTTCCTCAGGAGTCATACGGCTCAAGCCTCCCCAGCCGGATAAGCTCCGAACTCAAGTGCGGTATCCACCATTATTTTCATTTTCGATGCAGGTATACTGCTCAGGCTGTGACCAGGGGCAAGGATGAACCTTCCTCCCGGCGCGAGCTCACGGATAAGCCTTTTGACCTCATCCGCCACTTCTTCATCCCTTGACCTGTCAGAAAGAAGGTAGTCTACGCCTATACCGCCGACAATCGTTGTAATCTGTCCGTGGGTTTTCTTCTCCTTTATTATATCCACGGTCGATGTTGTCTCATATGCATGGAAGCCGTCGAATCCCCATCTTATGAACATGTCGAAGAGCACCGTGTTGTCACCGCATGAATGCAGGATTATTTTTGCCCCTCTCTCATGAACCGCTTTGATAATCTTTTTGTAGTAAGGTCCGAACAGCTCGTCCAGAACCTTTGGTGAAAAGACCGGCCCGGTCTTGTATGCGAAGTCGTCACCCTGAAGTATGACCTTGACCCCTGCATCTATGATCGCCATCGTCCCTTTGAAGACAAGGTCATAGCACCAGTCGAGATATCGCTTTGTGAGTTCCTTCTCCCTTTTTATCCACAGCGGCATGCGTTCGAAACCGACCGCGCACAGCATGCTTTCCTGAAGCCCGCTGCATGCGCAGCCCATAAAACAGATGCTCTCACCATGTTTCTTCACCATTTTATTAAAAAATGCATATGTCTTTGCTGCATAATCATCGGGTTTGACAAAATAGGGCCAGCTTTCAAAAGTCTCTTTCGAGGTTATACCAGGGCAGCGGTACATGTAGGTCATGTTGCCGAAACCGTCATCGATGAGGTTGTAAATCATGCCGTTGATATTTGCTAAAGTATCATAATCCGAGATCATCATATTCTCGCCGGAAAGAAGCCACATCGCATCAAAACCGAGCTTGATTGCGGCCTGGGTATGCTTGTCCATTCCGCTGTTGATAGCCGTATGTGCAATCATATTGCTCAGGCCGTGATAATTATTCATCACATGCTTCATAAGAGGGTTTCTGAAAAGCATTTTTCCGGGAATCAGGGGCTTGCCGAAGATTTCATTGACTGTCCTGTCTTCGAGCCCTGCACACATTACAGGCACCCTCTCGACGGGTTTGCCTTCGAGTGTCCTTAATATGCGCTCGGTTGGGGTCATCGGTATCAGTTACCGGCTATAGGGTAATTGCCGTAGCGTTTGCACGCGTCGACCATTACCTTCTGTTTGTGTGCGGGCATCGATGAAAGCCCGTGCGCGGCAGAGAGTATATACCTGCCACCGGGCGCAAGCTCTTTGATAAGCCGCCTGACCTCATCGACGACTTCCTCATCTTTAGAACGCTCGGACAGGATATAATCGACGCCTACGCCGCCCACTATGGTCAGCCTGTCGCCGCGCTCTCGCTTCTCCTTAATAATATCCACATTCGAGGTGTTCTCGTATCCGTGGCAGCCGTCCGCCCCCCACTTGATGAAATAATCGAATAAGAGCGTATTGTCTCCGCAGGAATGATGGATATACCGTCCGCCCCTGTCGTGGACCGCCTTGATTATGCGCGTGTATGAAGGCCCGAACAGCTCGTCGATCAGCTTGGGCCTCATCATGGGCCCTGTCTTGAACGCGAAGTCGTCCGTCTGTATGACGACCCTGATGCCGGCGTCCATAATCGCCATGATCGTCTTCATGCAAACCTCTTCGGCCCACGCGATATACCTGTCAACAAGGTCCTTTTCCCTTTTTATCCACACAGGCATTCTCTCGAAGCCTATGGCCCAGAGCATGCTTTCCTGTATGCCGTAGGCCGAGCCCTGGCCGATCAGGCAGATGTCATCGCCGTATTTCGCCACCATTTTTTTCATGAAGAGATAATCCTTTTGCGCCAGATCATCGATGTCGGGCCACCACGGCCATGCATTGAATTCCTCCCTGCTCTTTATGCCGGGGCCCCGATACATATAGATGGCGTTGCCGTAGCCGTCCTCCATGAGGTCGAAGATTGAGCCCGAAAAGCGCACCATTGTCTTTGAATCGAGCACCGTGAATGTCCTGTCGTGTATCGCCCAGGTGGAATCAAAGCCGAGAACAAGGGCGGCCTTAATACGCTTATCCAGCGTGGTGTCGATGAATGGCTGGATTGCAGGCCCGGTCAGCTTGGGCCCGAAATTATCGAGGAAAAATCGCGACACGGGGTTCCAGAGGAGCTTTATCGGCTTGATAAGCGGCTGGCCCAGAACCTCGTTGAAGCCTCTGTCTTCCATGAGCGCGCAGAATACGGGCACGCGGTCGACCTGTTTGCCGTCAAGTACATTAATTATCCGTTCGGTTGCATTCATGAACACCTCGCATAAAAATCATGGATAGAACTGCATCAAATAAAAAACATAGTACGGATTTATCGGCATATGGCAAGCGGGTAATTTATCTTGACGAATTGTTCATTATCAATTTCAATGAATTAAAATATCCCTGGAGGTTTTCATGGCCGATACCCTTTATGAAATCAAAGACAATATTGCTATTATAACCCTCAACCGTCCCGATAAGCTTAATTCCGTAACAATGCCACAGCTCGAAGACCTGATCATTCAGCTCAACAGGTTCGAGCAGGACGATAATGTCCGTGCCATAATAATAACGGCAACCGGCCGCGGATTCTGCACCGGAGCCGATCTGTCAGGTGGTGGCGGACGCCATGATGTCGCTACGCCGGTCGGCATGAAGCTCTCCGCGCACATCTACGGCCGCATATGCTTCACCATTGCCACCATTGAAAAGCCGGTGATTGCAGCGGTCAACGGCATAGCCGCGGGCTCGGGGTGCAACCTGGCTTTGTGCTGCGACATTATCCTTGCTGCGAAGTCCTCCAAGTTCATACAGATATTCGTAAAGCGAGGCATGGTGCCGGACTGTGGTGGCACATATTTCCTTCCAAGGCTGGTGGGTCTCGCCAAGGCGAAAGAGCTTATCATGACAGGAGACCCGGTACTGCCTGATGAAGCGCTCAGACTCGGCATGGTGAACAGAGTAGTCGATGATGATAAGCTCATGGAAGAGGCTACTGCGCTGGCTGCGAAACTCGCCAAGGGGCCGACGCGCTCGATAGGCATGATAAAGCACCTCGTCAACCGC
>CAYNVT010000016.1:0-4695 GCA_964400685.1 uncultured Bacteriovoracaceae bacterium
ATCAGCAATCAAAATCATGGAAGAGAAGCGCTTCAGACGTCTGCCCGTTGTAAAAGACGGTAATCTTGTAGGCATAATTACAGACCTCGATATAAGGAAGGCGTTGAATTCCCCGTTTGTATTTCATGAAGCATTGTATGATGAGTACCTGCAAAACGAGATAAAAGTGGAAGCATGTATGACTGCGAACCCATTAACTGTAAGTCCCGATTCGGACGTATTGGATGCCGCTGTCATAATGCATCAGGAAAAAATAGGTGGTCTTCCGGTAGTTGAAGGAAACAGGCTTGTTGGCATCATTACTGTTTCAGACCTTCTCGAGATGCTCATAGGAATTCTAAGGAAAAAAAAGCAGGCTTAACTGCCTGCATTCTCCTTCTTTCCTTCCTCAAAAGGTATTTCCAGTTCATAAACGCCATATTCAAGTTTGACCTTCAGGGGATAGCCGGTTTTTGAAAACACCTTCATCATCGGGGTGTTACGGGCCAGAACATCGGCCGTGAAACCGCGTATATTACTGTCGACCGCAATCATGCATAAATGATTCAACAGAAATGTGCCTATGCCCATGTTCTGATAATCATGGTGGATGGTAAAGGCAACTTCTGCATTGTTGGTGACAGGGTCGCGCACATAATGGCCAAGGGCGATTATCTGCTCCTGCCTGTCAGGCGCCTCATTACCCATTACTCCCACTATAGCCATCTTGTCCGCATAATCTATCGCTGCCATAGGCATGGCAAGCTTATGGGGGAAGTTCCTGAGGTTCTGGAAGAATCGTGTATATACATCCTGTTCCGGAAGCGAATATACAAGGTCCTGAATAGCCCGTTCGTCAGTAGGTCTCGCCGGTCTGAAAAATACTTCGTTGCCTTTTTTATCTTTCCACCAGGACTCATATTCTCTCGGATAAATTGCCGTCGGCAGAATCTGGTCCTTATAGATATAGCCCTGTTCCTTTGCGCAATCGAGCAGCCAGTCCCTGAATTTGGGGTGGGCGATGCTTATTAATGCAAGTGCCCTTTCCCGTATGGTCTTCCCGTGTATGTAAGCATAGCCGTATTCGGTCACGACATAATTGACTGAGGCCCTTGTTATTACGACACCGCTTCCCGGATCCAGGAACGGGACGATCCTGGATTTCTCACCGTCATCCGTTGTTGACGGCAGTGTCATTATTGATCTGCCGCGGTTGGCCATCCGCGCTCCACGCACGAAGTCGGACTGGCCGCCGATACCGCTGTAGAATCTGAAACCCAGGGAATCCGAGCATATCTGGCCTGTAATGTCTACGGTCAATGCCGAGTTTATGGCAGTGCACCTGTCATTTTCTTTTATTATGCTGGAGCTGTTTACATAAGAGCATGGCCTGAACTCGAAAAGCGGATTGTCATCTACATAGTCGTACAACTTACGGCTGCCCATGCAGAATGCCGAAACAATCTTGCCTGTGTTGATATTCTTTTTTCTGTTGTTTACGACTCCCGCCTCGATCAGGTCTATCAGGCTGTCCGTAAAGACTTCGGTATGGACACCTAAATCTTTCTTGTTCATGAGGTATGGCAGAACCGAGTTCGGTATCTTGCCGATGCCGGTCTGAATACAGGATTCATTCTCAATAAGGTCGGCGATTATACTCCCGATCTTTTCAATTATCTCTGTGGGTGATTCAGAATGGAACTCTATGAGAGGCTGATCATTTTCTACAAAAGCATCTATATCGTTGACATGCAGGTATGAATCACCATGTGTCCTGGGCATGTTGGGATTTACTTCTGCAACGACATATCTTGCCGTCTCGGCAGCTGTCTTTGTTATGTCAACAGATATGCCCAGACTTACATAGCCGCTTTTGTCAGGAGGGGAGACCTGAATCAGTGCGACATCTATCCTCATCTTCCTTCTCTGCATAAGCTTCGGGATTTCGGAGAGGAACACAGGTGTGTAGTCGGCCCGGCCTTCTTCGACTGCCTTTCTCGTGCTCTGGCCTATGAAAAGGGCATTATGGCGGAAGTGTTCGGAATATTTGTCTTCCGCATACTCTGAATTACCCAGATCAAGAAAATGGTATACCTCGGTGTCATACATATGAGGCGCGAGATCTATGAGGGTTTTTACAAGCAGCTGCGGCTCTCCGCAGGCTGAGCCTATGAATATTCTGGATCCTTTTCTGATGCGCTTGAGAGCTGTTACCGCATCAGAAAGCCTTGATTGATAAGTTTCCTTCCAGCCGTAGATCATAAATGAGAGATTAAACTGATAAAGTTAAAAGTCAAGATTAACAATAAGCTTACAGACAACTGAAGAAATGCTCCGGGGGTTGCGCTATCCGTAATTTATTAATATAAGACTGAAAATGGATAAGATTCTTATCAGAGGGGTAAACTGGATCGGGGATGCCGTAATGAGCATGCCCTTTATAGACGGTCTGGGAAGCGCCTGGCCCGACGCTGAAATCCATGTACTTACGAGGCCCCATCTTGCAGAGCTCTATAAATACAATCCCTCAGTAAGAAGTGTAATAACGGTTAATGAGAAGAGCAGAATCTCCGGATGGAAGGCGGTATATAGAGAGATAAAGGACATGAAATTCGGGTTTGCGATATGCATGCCGCATTCATTCAGTTCGGCGCTTTTCCTGTTTCTTTCAGGTGTTCCGGTCAGATACGGTCGTGCATGCAGCGGCAGATCGATGCTTTTCACGCACCCCGTTTACGGCAAAATTGAAGAATATCCCGGGCATCAGGCCAGGTTTTATCTGGAAATGCTTGAAGCGATAGCAGGCAAACGGATTACTGAAATTCTGCCCGAAGTCCGCATATCGGAAGCAGAAAGGCAGAAGGCTTCAGGGATTATCGGGCAGGCTAAAAGACCTGTACTTGGAGTTTTCTGCTCTGCTGCCTATGGACCTGCAAAGGTATGGCCCAGGGAAAGTTTTGCAGAGCTTGGGAAACTTTATATTTCAAGAACAGGCGGGTCCGTCATCCTTTTCGGTGGTGCGCCGGACAGGGATGCAAGCAATGCCATAGGGGCTTCAATCGGAGTTGGCGCATTGAACATCGCAGGGACAACAAGCCTGCTTGAAAGTGTGGCTCTGATGGAAAAGTGCGATGCAATTGTTGCTAATGATTCAGGTCCGATGCATCTCGCAGCTGCAAGCGGGGCAAGGACGATAGGCATATTCGGTTCGACCAATCCGGCCAGGACTGCACCGCTCGGCAGAAGGGCCTCATTCATAACGAAAGGGCTCGAGTGCGCGCCGTGCATGGCGCGGACATGCAGGCTCGGCACGTATGAATGCCTGAAAAGCATCACACCTGGTGATGTGCTCAAGGAGATTCTGTGAAGATAAGCGTCTGCATGATCACGTTCGATAATGAACGCACAGTCGCCAGGGCCCTTGAAAGTGTAAAGGCGTGGGCGGATGAGATAATTGTCGTCGATTCCTTCAGCTCGGATTCCACCCCGGAAATCGTAAAAAATATACAGACAATTTCGAGCAGAAAAAATGGCCGGGTTTCAGGGATCAGTATAATTATTGTATCGGTAAGGCCAGAAACGAATGGGTTGTTTTTATTGACGCAGATGAAGTGATTCCACCTGTGCTTGCATCCGAGATGCTTGAGCGCCTTAATGCCGATAATGGCATGTATGACGGCTACATCGCCCATCGCAGGACCTTTTACCTCGGCCGCTGGATTATGCACGGCGGATGGGTGCCTGATTATGAGATAAGGCTATTCAGAAAGGACAGGGGAGGATTCGAGGGAGGCCTGCATGCAAATGTAAAAGTGAGAGGCAGGGTGGGCGAGCTCAAGTCATCATTTTATGAGCACTACAATTATAGAGACATTGCGGATCAGATTGTCACGATAAACCGTTATTCTGAAACCGAAGCGAAGGACAAGTTTGCTGAAGGCAGGCGCTTCAGGTTTACAGATCTGCTTTTCAGGCCTCCTTTCAGGTTCATAAAGGAATACATCTTTAAAAAGGGTTTTCTGGACGGTATGCCCGGGCTTGTTATAGCCGTTTCCACCATGTATTATGTGTTTATCAAGTATGCAAAGCTATGGGAGAAGGAAAGAGGACATAAAGATAATGGCTGATCTCGAAACTGTTTATAGAGGCAGGAATGTATTGATAACCGGAGGGCTTGGCTTTATCGGTTCTAACCTCGCTATCAGGCTTGTATCACTCGGTGCCAATGTAACGCTTATAGACAGCCTTATTCCCGAATATGGAGGGAACCTTTTCAACATAGAGCCCGTCAAGGAGAGTGTGAAAGTCAATTTCTCGGATGTGCGCGACGAGCATTCGATGAAATTTCTGGTCAAGGGCCAGGATTACCTCTTTAATCTTGCCGGTCAGACCAGCCATATCGATTCCATGCAGAATCCTTATGCCGACCTCGAGATAAACGCCCGAGCCCAGCTGTTCATCTTGGAGGCGTGCAGGCACAATAATCCTGACATTAAAATCGTATTTGCCAGCACCCGTCAGATATACGGCAAACCTCAATACCTGCCTGCAGACGAGAACCACCCGATCTGCCCTGTCGACGTTAACGGCATCAACAAGGTTGCAGGCGAGTGGTATCATATCGTTTACAACAATGTTTACAACATCCGTTCGTGCGTATTGAGGCTCACGAACACCTATGGTCCCAGGATGAGGATCAAGGATGCCAGGCAGACA
>CAYNVT010000016.1:4705-47631 GCA_964400685.1 uncultured Bacteriovoracaceae bacterium
GCTTATCTTCGGCGATGGTCAACAGGTAAGGGACTTCACTTTTTCCGAAGATGCAGTAAACGCCTTCCTGCTTGCAGGTGCAGATGAAAAGGCTGACGGAAAAGTCTATAACCTCGGGGGGGACGGCAGGACCACATTGAGTGAGCTTGCGGCCATGATGATTGATATCAACGGCTCTGGCACAAGTGAAATAGTGCCGTTTCCCAAAGACAGAAAGGCGATCGATATAGGCGACTATTATTCCGACTATAAAAAAATTGAAAACGAACTTGGCTGGAAACCGCTTACCGGCATTGAGAATGGCCTCAGGATATCCCTTGATTATTTCAGAGAATCCTCTTCATATTACCGGTGAAAAATATGCAGGAAAAAGAAATCATACCTGTTGCAAACCCGAAGGCACAGTCTGAAATCCTGAAAAAAGAAATTCTTGATGCCGTAACAAGGGTCATCGACAGCGGTTGGTATATTCTCGGGAGCGAAGTGGATTCTTTCGAAAAGGAGTTTGCAGAATTCATCGGTGCTAACAATTGTATTGGTGTAGCAAGCGGTACTGATGCGCTGATGCTTGCCCTGAAGGCAGCCGGTTTGAAGCCCGGTGATGAGGTTATAACGGTTTCCCACTCTGCCGTTGCTACAGCTGCAGCAATAGAACAGGCAGGACTTGTTCCGGTTTTTGCTGATATTGATGATATCAGGCGCTGTATTGATCCGGGTATGATTGAAGCACTCATATCACCAAAGACGATGGCCATTGTACCGGTGCATATATACGGACAGCCCTGCGATATGGCTGCAATAATGGGAATTGCAGAAAGGCACGGTCTGAAGGTTGTCGAGGACTGCGCGCAGGCTCATGGGGCAATGATAAAGGATAAGAAAGCCGGCACCTTCGGACATGCGGCCGCATTCAGCTTTTACCCGACAAAAAATCTCGGGGCGCTCGGTGACGGGGGTGCTGTTACAACAAATGATGACAAGATTGCAGATAATGTAAAGTGGCTCAGGGAATACGGCTGGAAGGAGAGGTATGTAAGCTCACTTTCAGGCGTCAACTCAAGGCTTGATGAAATGCAGGCGGCCATCCTCCGCGTAAAGCTAAAGCATCTGGAAAAGAACAATGAAAGAAGAAGGCAGATTGCATCGAAATATTATGATGCAATAACAGGTAGCGGAATAAAGGCCCCGGCGGATATCCCGGATACGACTCATGCAATGCATCTTTATGTTGTTGAGTGTGAAGAAAGGGAAAAGCTGCGGCAATATCTTAATGACAGGGGAATCGGAACTGCGGTTCATTATCCGCTAGCCATACATCAGCAGCCTGCATATATGGCAAGGATAAGGGGCTGCACCAGCCTTTCCAAAACTGAAGAGCTTTATAAAGGAATTTTAAGCCTGCCCATGTATCCGGAGCTTACTGATGCTCAGGTCGAAAGGGTTTGCGAAGCCATCAACAAATGGCGATGAGAACATGAAAGTCTGTATTGCCATAGAAAAATTCGACCCGGGAACAGGCGGAGCAGAACGCTACTGCTGGGATCTGGCGCATTTTCTTGCAGGCAGAGGCCATGAGGTTGCTGTTATCTGCATGAAGGCTTCCAGTACTGATTGTCCTCGTATTGCCATTAATAAAATCGGAGTAATAAAATTTCCTCAGTCGCTCAGACATCTGAGTTTCGCCTTCATGCATTTTTTAAAAGCCAGGAAAATGAAGGGCTGGATTCATTACGGGGTGGGAAATACATTTTATATGGATATTTACCAGCCCCACGGCGGACTGCATGCATCGTGGTTTAAAAGGGACATTATCAGGTATCCTGGAAATATGAGGCCCATAATAAGGATCATAAAAAGGCTGAGCTTGAAGGATGCCATTCAGCGAGCCTTTGAATGGTGGACGCTGAAGGTTGAGAGACCTGCTGTTCTTGCAATATCAAAGATGGTGGAAAATGATATCAGGGCGTTCTGTGGCGGCAATCCGCCTGATATCTATCTCATCCCCAACGGCATAGATATAAGGAAATACTCACCTGAGAAGATAAAAAGGCGCAGTGAGATAAGAAAATCATACGGCCTTGATAAAAATGATTTCGTGCTGCTTTTTGTGGCTAACAACTTTATCTTAAAGGGATTCAGGATACTTCTCGAAGCCCTAGAAAAATTTAAGCAGACCAATGTCAGACTGCTTGTCGTAGGCGAACCCGATAAAAAATCTATGGCAATGGCCGAAAAATCTGGCAGGATGGTTGTTTTTGCAGGGAAAAGTGCCGGGCTTGATTATATCTACCCTGCATGCGACTGCCTTGCCCATCCGACATATTATGATGCCTGCTCGCTCGTCGTGCTGGAATCGCTTGCATCGGGAACGCCTGTCATTACGACATCGGCCAATGGGGCGGCCATGTTCATTGATAACGGGCGGAACGGATATGTCATTCCGGCGGCCGATATAAATGCACTTGAAGATGCCATCGGCAAAATGATTTCAGGTGGAATGCCGCATGTGGAAAGTACCTCATTTGATGACTCATTCACAGTTTTTGAGAAGATAGAGAAAGTTATTATCGAAAAGGTAAAGCAGAAATGAAAATGCTTGCCCTGATACAGGGAAAAGAGATTGCTGCGAGCAGGTACAGGATTTTGCAGTACCTGCCCTATCTGAGAGAAAACGGGGTTTTTACATATGTCATGGAATTTCCCCGCACAATAAAAGAATATGCCGACCTGTATATGAAACTCCACAGCTATGACTGTATCTTCGTTCAGCGCAAACGCTTTCATTTCCCCTTTCTTGAACTGTTCAGGAGGAATGCAAAAAAAATAATCTACGATCTTGACGATGCCGTCATGTATAAAAACTCCCTGGCAGGAAGCCCCTATTCGCGGACAAGAGAGCGCAGGTTTGAAAAGATGGCCAGGGCAAGTGATGCCATCATTGCGGGCAACAGTTTTCTCATGGAGCAATCGCTTCCTTATAATCCGAATGTGACCGTCATCCCGACTTCGATTCCTTCTGAGAGGTACAGCATGAAGGATTACGGGAGGTCCAAGGATATTGTAACTATAGGCTGGATAGGCGATCACGGCAGCATTCATTATCTTGAGTCGATGAAGGATATTCTTGATGAGGTGGCTGAGAGATATCCCGGCAAAGTCGAGCTCAAGATAATCTGCGATGTCTTTTTCGACTGCCGCATCATGCCTGTAAGAAAGGTCAGGTGGTCATCCGAGACTGAAGTAGCCGAACTCAAGGACTGTGATATCGGCATAATGCCGCTCAAGGATGACCTTTGGTCGAGGGGCAAGTGCGGACTCAAGATACTGCAATATTTTGGCGTCGGTATTCCAGCCGTATGCACGCCGGTAGGTGTGAACAGAGACGTTGTAAAACCCGGGGAAAACGGATACTGGGCTTTGGACAGGAACAGCTGGATCGATGGACTGTCAAGGCTTATAGAAGATCCCGAACTCAGGAAGTCGATGGGTCACAACGGCAGGTCAACCCTGGAAAAGGGTTATACGCTTAAGTCGAATGCTTCCAGGATATTAAAGACCATAAAGGGGGATACTCTTTAAATGGGGATCATATACTATCTTTGTCCTGACTATAAGACACCTGTCGGAGGGGTCAGGGTAATGTACAGGCATGTCGACATACTCAATAAATCCGGATTTTCGTCTTCGATTCTTCACCGGCATAACCGTTTCAGGTGCACCTGGTTTAAAAACGATACAAAGATTTCCTATATCGGCAAGGTCAAGCTCGGGCCCATGGATTATCTGGTAATACCCGAGAACTATTCATCTCTTTATGTAAGCCCTCTATCAAGACCAAAGGCATCAAAGTATTTCAGAAAAGTATACGAGACTCCATCGGGAAAGGTCATATTCAACCAGAATACATACAACACCTTTGGCGGTCATGATTTCAATACGGATATTAAGAAGTCGATTTACCTCGCAAAGGATTTACGCGGCGTGATGGTCGTTTCGGATAACAACCGTGATTACCTCAAATATGCATTTCCTCATCTGAACGTCAGCAGGATGCATAATTTTATCAACAGGGAAATGTTCAGCTACAGCGAAACGAAGAAAAAACAGATATGCTTCATGCCCAGGAAAAATTCCGAACACGCGCTTCAGGTGATATCCATTCTGAAGGCGGCTGATAAATTGGGCGGTTTTGATGTCGTGCCCATAGAAGGCAGAACAGAGGCCGAAACAGCTGCGATAATGAGGGAATCGCTTATCTTTTTGAGCTTCGGTTATCCGGAAGGGTTTTCATTGCCTCCGGCAGAGGCCATGAGCTGTGGATGTATAGTTATTGGCTATCACGGTATGGGCGGCAGGGAGTATTTCAAGCCGGAATTCTGCTTTCCTGTAGAGATGGGCGATCTTCTCACATTTGCCGGAACGGTTGAAGAGGTTCTTGCAATCAATACCGGCGACCCTGCAAGAATTGCCGATATGGGGAAAAGGGCATCGGATTATATCGGTTTGACTTATACAAAAGAAAGAGAAGAAGAGGATGTCCTCTCCTTCTGGAAAAGCAATATTTAACGGCCCGAAGGCGATTCCCCCAGTTCCCTGACGAGTCCTAAATAGTAGTTCCAGTCTTCAAAGCTTACGTCAGGCGGAACATTGTGGTCGAGGCTCGGAATATAGCCGCCGTGCTTAAGCATTTCAGGCAAAACCCGCATCACCTCGGCGTATATTGCATCTTTGCCTTTTGCGAGTTCGAGCTTGTCGATCCCGCCCCAGATGGCAAATTCTCTCGGCCATTGTTTTCTGAGGCTCAGTACATCCATGCCTGCATTGACCTCGAACGGCCATATCATGTTGACCCCTGCATCTACAAAAGGCTTTATGAGAAGCTTCATATCTCCGTCCGTATCGACGCCGATGATGGGTATTCCCAGTTCATTCTTGAGATAGTCCAGAAGCTCTTTGTAGTAAGGGGTCATGAAAACATCGAAAAGCTTCGGAGAGATAATCGGGCCGTTCTTATAGCACATGTCTTCCCAGAGGCTTACAAGGTCAGGTTTGCGCTTTTCTGCAATCTTAAGGATAACTCTCTTCCACAAGTCAACCCAGTGGCGGGCGATGTCATGAATAAGGTCCGGCTGTTTGCGGTAGGCTATCATAAGGTTTGTGAAGCCCATAAGGTGCCTGTGTGTGCCGAAAAGCCCCGGAATATAAACGGTGAGGGGCCAGTCGGCAGTGCCTTCGAGGCCGAGCAGTATCTCGGCCTCGGAGAGTCTTCCCGGCGAATCGGGATTGAGACGCCATTTGATTTCTTCCCAGTCATTTCTGTTTTTTACAGGTGATTCAAGCCATGTCGGTATGGCGCTTGAATGGTCGGTATGTTCCTTGATTATGGAACCGGAGCTGTCACGTTTGATGATGTATTCGCCGTCCATGCTTATGATTTCTTCATCAAACAGGGGGTCGAAACCGGGATTCAAGTGAACGCCCATTATAATCGGAAGCTGAAGGTCGAATCCTGAATACATGTAAGCGGTCATGTCGTCATTAATTTCAGGCGGCAGACCCTCAGAATGCCATTTTTCAAGTGTTTCAGGCCAGAAGCCAATCGTTTCCATCCTGAAAGGTCTGTCCAGCGGCTCAAATGCAGCAGTTGCAATCAGGCGTTCACGTGATGTCATCAATTGATCTCCTCAATTGCCAGTGGATACTTTGACATGTATTCGCAGCCGTCCTTCAGGATAAGGATGGGATTCTCATATCTGAACCCGATTCCTTCGGATGGAGCCGCATACTGCATCGCGCAGATGAGGAGTTCGTTCTCCTGATAAACATGGTCGGGATTTGTCCAGAACGGGATAGGCCCGTCATTTTTTGCGCCTATTCGCCATTCGTCGCCGAAAAGGCCGATGCCGTGTTCACAGCCGGGCACTACAAAATCGGCGCATCCGCGGTCTTCTGCAAACTGCATCATGAGGTCGGCAAGCTTTGAAGGGGTGACGCCCGCTTTGTAGTTGTCAAGGACCAGACTTACCAGGTCGGTGAAGTTGTCTGCATGCCACCTCTGTCTGGGTGTCGCCGGGCCTATCAGGTAATTGTGAGAGTGATCTCCCAATGCCAGTTTGAACATGGCATGAAAATCGAGCATTAAAGGTTCGCCTGCATTGAATTCCCGTGTAGTGGGAGGTGTGCATGCCCCGAGTCCCGTCCTGTATCCGCTGGATATTTCATTGAGTCCTGCAAAATTCCATTCTGAAACGCTGCCCTGTTTCCTCATGGCTAATGCTGCAATACCCGCTATAACCGTTTCGGTCATGCCCTTCCAGCCGCCGTTTTCCAGCGCAACTCTGGCCGCTTTGTGCCCTTCATCGACAATGCGCGACGCCTCGCGAAAACGGTTGATCGTGCCTGTGTCCTTGATTATCGAAAGGCTGTCAATTATCTCTATGGCATTGACAAACTCGAAACCATCAAGGGCCTGGCTCAGCATGGTGTATTCATAGTGGCTGAGGTGTCCTTCGGCTGTATAGGTCGCCATGCCGTCCTCATAGCCGATCCGTCCCTTTTTAATACCCAGGTCGTCCTTTATGAATTCGCTGATCGCAGATACCTGGTCCATGCCGCCCATCGGAGCATATGCCCTGACATGGTCTTCATCAAGCCATGTCTCATCGCCTATGCGTACGGCATCGATAACGAAGGTGAACAGCGTAGGGTCTCCCTGAGCCGGGATAATTATATAGCTTCGCCAGGGGCAGAATGCATCGATCACCCAGCTTATGGTTCTGATCCTGGAACCGATGTACACGTCTATTCCCGCCTTTGCCATTTCGGCCTGAATCTCTTTTACCCGCGCGGGGTTGTTGATATAAAACGGGTCTTTAGGGTCAAGAATCCTTGGCATGGCTTCCTCCTAATAAACAGCTGGTACGCCGGATATAATCTTGTTCATCCGGTCTGCAAGAGAGGCCAGTTTGAGCGCCCTGGCCATGTTGCCCTTAAGCTTGAGCTTGCCTGTCATAAGCGCGCGCTGGCTGCCGAGTTCTGCCCTGGAGATTTTTGCAAAGGTTTCGTATTCGCCGGTAATAGCGAATTCAGCCTTCGGGGGTTCTCCGGTGCCTGTTTCTACCTTTGTAACGGCGCCGTTGTCGCACTGGATGTAAAGGTATTTTTCACCGCCGCCCGGGCAGTTTTTATAGATGTTGGACATCGATGTCGATACATTGTTCATTTTCTCAGGCGGCAATGCAGCCTGAAGCCGCTTGAGAACTTCTTCCGCCCACGCACTGCTCAAGTATACAAGATTTTCACTCATATATCCTCCTTTTGTCTTAGTTAATTGCTCCCGGAGAAGCAGTATATAATAAAAGTTAAGTTTTTTCTCTTAAAATACGATTTGTAATATAATGGCACACATACTGATTGTAGAAGACGATATCAACCTCGGGCAGATGCTGTTTCAGGAATTCAAGTCCCAGGGGCATGATGTGGAACTGACGGCTGACGCAGAGGCTGCGCTTCCGAGAATCAACAAGTATATCTATGATATCATGCTGACGGATATCAAACTCCCCGGGATTGACGGTCTTGAGCTTCTCAGGCAGATCAAGGCTGTAAGCCCGACCACAATAGTTCTTGTGATGACTGGATATGCCTCAGTCGATACAGCTGTCCTTGCTATGAAAAACGGGGCACAGGATTTCATTCAGAAGCCCTTCGGGTTTCATGAGATCAACCAGAAGATTGAAGACGCCCTTTCCATAAAGCGCATGAAAAACGAAATCGATTATTTGAGGCATACTCAGGAAGATCTTATCTACCGCACATCCAATATTATATGCGAAAGCAAATCATTTAAAAGAATTCTTTCAATGGTTGAGAAGCTTGCAAATGCCGACTCAACGCTTCTTGTTTCAGGTGAGACAGGTGTCGGCAAAGGGCTTATTGCCGGGGCGATACACCATAACTCCTACAGGGCGAAGAACAACTTTGTTCAGGTCAACTGCGCGGCATTACCTCTTAATCTCCTTGAAAGCGAACTCTTCGGGCATGAAAAAGGCTCGTTTACAGGAGCGGTGAAGATGCGTGTCGGCAGAGTTGAGCAGGCAAACATGGGAAGCATATTCCTGGATGAGATCGGGGATATGGACCTGTCGCTGCAGGCCAAGATACTTCGTGTTCTTGAAGAACGTGAATTTGAAAGAGTGGGCGGTACAAAGACAATAAAGGTCGATGTCAGGGTAATAGCTGCAACCAACAGGGATCTTTTTACCCTTGTCCATGAAGGTAAATTCAGGGAAGATCTTTTCTACCGAATTAATGTGGTGAACATCCACATCCCGCCTATAAGAGAAAGAAAAGAGGATATCATCCCTCTTGTCAAACATTTCATGTACAAATATTCACAGGAATTCAGCAAACCGATCAGGGAAATTGACGAGAAGGCGATGGAGCTTCTTTTGCACTATGAGTGGCCGGGAAATGTGCGTGAAATCCGCAACTGCATGGAAAGGGCGGTGCTGCTTTCGGAAGGTGAATATATCAAGGCAGGGGACATCACAATAAATCCAGGGATTAAAACAACCGAGGTCCATACTGGGAACCTGCCAATGTCAAGCCTAGCAATCAGTGAAAAAGAGATGGTACTGGATGCCCTGAAAAAATATGACTGGGTTCAGAAAGATGCCGCAAAGGCGCTTGGAATAAGCAAACGGGTTATGCACTACAAGATACAGAAATACGGCATAACCCATCACAGGTGGCTTAAGAACCGATAATGTCTATAAACGCCGGCGTCATTGACGGGTCAAGCTTGGTTCCTGATAACATGTACAGCTCACGGATTGCCTCATCCTGCATCTTTTGCGTTCTGTAAAGTCTTGGTGACATCATGGCGTTATATGTATCCGCAATCCTTAAAGCCCTTGCTCCGATGGGTATTTCAGACCCTTTCAATCCCCTGGGATATCCTGATCCATCGATGTTTTCGTGGTGGTGTATCAATATATCTTCATCACAGTTTAAAACGCATGCATCCTTAAGCATATTTGCAGATATAATCGGGTGACAGCATATCTTCTTTTTGTCATGTACGCTCAGGTCATCTTTTGTAAGAGTGGAGGATGGCATACCCATATAGCCGATATTTGCCGAAAGTGCTGAATTAGCCCAGCGAGTGGCATCCTCCTCTCTCATTCCCAGAGAAGTTGCAAGCGTGAACATGTGATCAGCAACCTTTAATGAGTAACCGATCGGATATCCCGCCCTGATGTCGGACAGAATTGAAAACACGCTCAGAAGGGACTGACTCCAGTCCTGAACATCTGTTGAAAGACCTTTTATATATGCCCATGAAGGAGAAAGATAGGTAATGAGCCATTTGTATATTTCTCCGGGTAACCCTTTGTGTTTAAAGAAACCCAGATCGGCATTTCCCCATACAAGCAGGTCGCCGGGAGGTGTGCTTCTTAACTGTATTTCTTCGGCCTGGCATTGCAATTTAAGGATATCAATAAACTGGTCGAATGTTTCCGGGCCGGGGGACAGGCTCAGGACTTTTTTTATTGACAGCTCTGAAGAGAGGTTACTCGTACGGATATTTCCGGCCTGGAGATAGCTTGCACACTTGAGGCCGTTTTTCCTGGCATAGGTTATTGACTGAAGTGCCGCGTTGATAAGCCCTTTGATATCCTGGGCTTCATCAGGCATTGATGCAATTCCGATATGTATTGAAGATAAGAGGTTATCTTCCAGACCCCTCGTCGCATTGTTAATGGCTTTTTTTGCCTGCTCAGATGTGCATCCGGGTAATATGATGAAGAAACTCATATCTTCATATCTGATTATATTGTCATAGCACCTGAGAGATTCTTTCAGCTTCCTTGCAACCTTTCTAAGAGACAGTATCCCTTCAAATACGCCTTCTCTGCATCCGTTTTTGTCCAGTTCATTCATTGTCACAAGGGCAAGGCTCAAAGGATAAGAGAGCCTTCGAGCCTGCTCTTCATACTGATGCAATATTTCAAAAAGAACATCTTTGGGTTTTATATCCATCTTTGCATCAATGTGGTCTCCAACCCTGTTCCTGTTGCCCAGGGCATGCTTTATCGTCCTTTCGGATAGCAGGATAACCTGATTGATAAGTGCCAGTTCGGTTGCGTTAAAAGGCTTTCCGTCCTTTCTATAAAGCTCCAGACATCCTACCGTATTGGAATCGAGATATAGAGGCAGTGCCATCATTGATGAAAAAGAAAAGGGTATATCAGTCTGTTCGAGCCCGGTTTCTTTGATATCTCTGATCAGGAGATGTCTGCCAGAATTCTTTACCGTATGGGTAAATATGTTTCCTTTATCAAGCGATTTGGGGATGTTTCCCTGAATTCCCCTGCAGAACCACATGTCCCAGGGTTCCCAGACATAAATAAGTGCAGTGTCAAAAGATGTAATCTGCTCGATTACATATAAAATGATATTGGGGATTTTATCTCTTCTTACTTCCAGACCTTCAAACAGGGATATCTTGAAGATATGAGGTATTGCATGTGCGTTTTCCCTTATGAAATCAGGAGTAAACTCCTCAACATTTTCAACAATGAAATCGTTTAATAAAGCCTCTTTGCTCATGGGTTTGCAACCTCAATTATTTATATAAAAACATTCAAAAAATATTATCTTTTCAATTCCCGGCACTGTAACGCTCCTGCAAAAATAAATTAGCAAACATGATGCCATATATTTGATAGATTGCAACTAATTGATTATATTAAAATTAGAAAATAATCAGTACTCTAAACATTGTTAACACCTTGCCAGTAAATTAAAAATAATGCAATTTTTTATCTTCTTTTAAGGCAATATATTTCACATACTAATGGACTTTTCTTTGAGAGAATATTTTTGCCGGTCTTATTCCTGAAATATAAAGGACTGCAAAGTATGTGATTGTCCCTGAGATAATGCATGCTGAAAGCATTATAAGGCTGTTCGTGTTCAATCCATTCTTCCAGAAATTATTTAAAATGAACAAATAGAGCACTATTCCCATAAGCACTGATGCTATGATTATCTTCAGACAGTCTCTGTATAGTGATCTGTTAAATTTTATCTGTTTTTTTGCCAGGATAAAATGGAAAATTATAAGCTGGAAGAGGACAGAGATACTGCTTGCAAGGGCAATCCCTGCATGTCTCATGAAGCTCATCAGCACCAGACTCAGGATTACATTAACAACCAGAGCAGCCCATCCGATGTTCACAACGGTTTTTGCTTCCTGCATTGAATACAGGGCCTGATTCAGAATGCGAACATAACCTATCGCCCATAGAGATATTGAATACATCTGTAATGCATAGGCAGTTTCTTTTGCGTCCGTAATAGTAAATGCACCCCTCATGAAAAGAACAGCTGTAACGGGTTCCGCCAGGATGATTAATGCAATAGAAGAAGGGACAGTAAAGACAAGAACCATAACAATTGCACGTGATATGAGCGAAGAGAGTCCGACCTTATCCATGCGGGCTGATGCCGAACTCATTGCCGGAAGCATGACATTGCCTACGGCAAATGCGAAAACGCCAAGCGGGAGCTCCAGAAGTCTTTGAGCATAATACAGAAATGAAATACTTCCTGTTTTAAGGAATGATGCAAGCTGTGTCCCGATGAGAACATTTATCTGATAAATGGATGCTCCGATTGCCGCTATACCCATTAACCTTGTGACCTGTCTTATATTTTTATCCCTGAAATCGGTATTGAATCTTATGGGTACTTTGTATCTTTTCAGTGCCGGCAATTGGAGAAGGATTTGAGCGACACCTCCTGCAATGACCCCCCACGCCAGGGCGTCAGCCGGAGAAGAGAAGAATGGATACCAGACATAAAATATTATGGGTGTTCCGATCATGAAGATGTTGAGCAGAATCGGGGCTCCTGCAGGCGCTGCGAAGTGTCCTACAGAATTAAGAATTCCCATGAATAGGGAAACTATTCCGATAAGCAGAATGAACGGGAACATTATTCGCGTAAGATGAACAGCAACCTGAAAATCACCCGTGTTGATTTTTCCAAATGCCAGGAGGGCAACAAGTCCAGGGGCGATCAGCTCACCGATGATGCAGATGATAACAAGGCTTATGAACATGAGGGTGAAAACGCTCTCAGCCATCTTGAATGCCCTTTCAAGGCCTTCTTTTTCCTTAACTTCATTGAAAACAGGAACCACTGCAATGTTTATCGCACCTTCTCCCATAATGCGTCTGAGAAGATTGGGTATCCTGTAGGCAATAAAAAAGGCGTCAGCAAGACCTGTTGCACCCAAAAGCCAGGCGGTCACCATGTCGCGTATATAACCAAGTATACGGCTGATGCCGGTCAGGCCACCTACTGTCAGGATGTTTCTGCCGAATCGTTCCTTCATTGTACCTGTATGGTGGCCAAAATTTAATCTTCTCCTATCTGGCAAGAACCTCTGCTCTTACCGGAATTATCTTTTCAGGCATATTGGGAATGCTTGTCTTGATAAGTACTGTTCCTTGAATGAAACCGGGATTCATGCCTGAATCCAGTTTTAGCAGGAGGTCTTTTGTTTTGCCGGGCTTGATTATAATATTCTTGTCGGGCGTAATGCTCAGATTGGCAAGGGGATTGACGCTTATAACAGTTATTTTCACATTGCTCTTTCCCTTGTTCTCGAGTTTTAATGGCTGATTGTATTTTGAGTTGATAGATACACTTCCGAAGTTGATATATGAAGGAGTAATGGACAGCAGTTCCCTGATGGTTGCTTTTACTGTCAGAACAAAAGCCCCTTTGCCAGGGTCGTTTGTCGTAACGTTAATCTCTTTTTTATATACGTCCCTTAAATGAGCTGTCTTTATCTCCACATGTATCTTTCCTTCTTTGCCTGGTTCTATAGGCCCCGCCGGGGCGTCGATTTTCACCCCTCAACAGGGTTGGACTTTTATATCGAGCGGTTTATCTCCTGTATTTCTGACAACGAAATCATGAATGATGGTTTTTCCCTGTGGAATTTCTCCGGCATTAAAGACATACTCTCCTACTACAGCCTTTGGCGTTGCATTTGCTGTAAATGGCATAACTGCAAATAGCATTACAGCCATGGTTGCTATAATCACATGTTTTGACTGCATAAATCCTCCGGTGAATACCTTTTGATATGAAATGAGTTTATATCATAACAGCAATACCGCTTCCAAACATTTTCTCTGGTGATTCTGTATATGCTATGCCCCAACGATTCTCATACCGGTATTATTGACTTTTTTGCATGCACAGAATACACCTGTGAATAATGAGAGGAAAACTTGAACAGACAAAGGCAACGATTGAGTTGATTTCAATTGAAGTTGAGAGAGTCGATGCTGAGTATAATGAACTCTGGGTAAGTTTTGAGTATACATGCCCTGGTGGTGAGTATAAATCAGCCATGCCTGTCCCGATAGGAAATTCGATGGATATGACAAACCACTTCTTCCGGGAACTGACAAACGAGGCAAGGCACCTCTCGGAAATGGAAGGGGATGAGAGCCTGATTACGAGTCTGGTCGTTTCCAACAAGGCTTCCACGATGCTCCCGATAAAAAATCTTTGCCAGCGTGTAGTTGAATCTCTTGATTATGACGGTATTCTTAATGAGAGCGCTTCTTACATTGACCTTTGCACATCCGGTCTTGATTTCAGGACTCCATCCAACAGCCTTTCCATGAAAGACTTTGAAGAAAGGTTCAGGATATTCATGAGCAGGGCAAAAGACAAGATGTCACATGGTTATTATACTATTGCAGCGGATGATCTGGAAAAGGCGAAGGTCTTATGTTCAAGCAGTTCCATGATCTTCAAGCTTATAGGTATTTGTCACAGGGAACTGGGGCACCTGGATCTTGCGCTTGAGATGTTTTTGAAATCCCTTGAACTTGGAGAAAATGACAAAGACACCTTCCTGTACATTGCCGAGATATATTTCTTCCTTGGGGACATGGAGAATGCATCGGATATCCTTAATAAGGTAATTATTAATCATCCGGATGACAGTCGGGTTCTTGTTGAGCTGGCAAATGTTTTATATCAGCAGGAAAAGGGCTATCTGGAAGTAATTGAAAAGGCATATCATATCGATCCCGAAGAGACTAAAAACGCAATTGTTCAAACATTTGTATTCAAAAAAAATGACAACAGGGATTTCAGGAGGATAACACTGGAGAAGGCTTCAGAAATGCTTAAGATTCCTTCAAATACGATCATGTCGCTTGCCGCCAAGCACAGAATACCGGCAAGGCAGGACCCTGCAACTGATGGAATAATCTTTGATGAGACAGAAATATATGCCTGGGCATTAGTTTACAGGAGATTTGGACTGCTCCAGAATGAAATCGAAAGAATATCTTCTAACTTCAGGGAAGCGGACGATAAAGGCCTGGCTGTACTTTCCTGAAAAAAAGGGGCTGTCGCCTGTCGTTATAATATGTCACGGCATCCCCGGCGGCAAACCTGTACCCGGTGACAGGGGATATGCCCCTTTAGCGGAATTGCTGGCGGATAGAGGATTTATCTGTGTCATTTTCAATTTCAGCGGATGCGGGGAATCATCAGGGAATATCGATCTGAATGTGTGGCATGAAGACCTTCTGAGGGTATACGATCTGGTTTCGGAATTGCCCGGAGCGGATAATGCAGCAATAAATATAATCGGTTTCAGTGCGGGTGGGGCAATTGCCGTAAAATTCTCCGCCCTGGAAAATAAGGGCATCAGAAGTCTAATGCTTATGGCGACTCCTGCGGATTTGTCCCAGATAATCCCTGAAGATAAAGAGCTTATGGCAGGACATTTCAGGGAGTTGGGTCTTATAAAAAATCCCATGTCTCCTGATGATATGAATAAATGGTATAAAGGCTTTTCATCACTCAAAGCAGAGGATCTTGTCAGATGGCTTCCTCAGGACATACCTCTTTGCATTGTACATGGGGACAGAGATGCAGTGGTGCCTGTTTCCCATGCGGAAAGAATCTATAAAGCGGCACCGCAACCTAAAAAAATAATGATACTTGAAGGAGCGCTGCATCAGTTAAGGAAAGACGACAGGGTGACAGGGATTATCCTTGATTGGCTGAAAGAACTGAAGACTTATTGCCCCTGAAGAAATTATAAAAGTCAGCGTATTACAGACCTGGCCCCGACGTAATTCTTTTTATAATAATTTGTATTGAGCGATTCCACGGTAACTGTATGGCCGGGCCTCGGGGCGTGTATGAATTTTCCGTCTCCTACATAAATTCCCACATGGGTGATTCTTCTGGGTGCCTTTATGTATTTGACGATTTTCTTCTTGGGATTCTTTTTGCTTCGGACTTTGATCTTTTTATATGGGGAACTGGTCGAAAAGAATACCAGGTCTCCCTTTTCAAGCTCATCCTTTTTCTTGGGTGTGCCGACATGGAATTGTTCCCTGCTCGATCTGGGAAGATTGAGCCCCAGATCCCTGTAAATCTGCATTGTAAGACCGCTGCAATCCGTAGCGGTACTTGATGCCCCTCCTCTTTTGTAAGGGATGCCTTTATATGTATCCGCGACATTAATGAGCTTTTCTCTAAGTTCCGGGTTAATGTTTATCGGTTCAACATTCATATTATCTTCATATACATCGGAACCGCTCTCGTCTTCATATGAAGCCAGGAGTGAACTGCGCTTTTTCTGTGAATATGCATAACGGGAGTGTTCATTCATCTTCTTGTTTGCAAGCATCTGTGATTTGTGACGTTTCGTTGATGCGAGTTTCAGGTTTTTCTTCTTTTCATTTTTTGATTTCAGGATCTGTCTGTTCAAATCCTGCGCTTCTTTCCTGATTTTTGACTGAACCTCATGAGGGGCATTGAAAACCGAACAAAATGTACTGTCGGCTGCTGCAAGGATGTTTTTCGATAATTCTTCTGGATTCAAACCGGGAATGGAAACAACATTTTCCGTGACCTGTTCATCCTTCACTGATGACTTTGTTACGGTTTCTTTTGTGGCTTTTAAAGCCGCTCCTGCAATACCCGGATTTATTGATATGGCTTTTCCTGAATAAATAACTTTTCTCTTTGATGACGGCGAACTGTATCCTATCTCGATAATAGATGGTTTTCCTGTCTTCATTCTCAGGTCAATTTCACCGCCCGGTCTGATCTTTCTGACAATCTTTTTATCAGCCTTTTTTGCCGCATTAAGTGCATCGGCCATGGAAACGCCCTGGCTTGTAAGGATTTTAATAAAGGTGTCTCCTTCCTTGATCTGGTATGTGATTTTGCTCGGCACGATCCTGGCTGCTGTAGAAGCTGGCTGGGAATTGGTGCTGCCTTTGATGTATTTCTGATTGGCAGATGGCATTGCATTAACCACATCCGGCAATGAAATATGTAAAAATATAATGCTTATTAATATAAGCCATCCGTAGGACGGCATCTTTGTTCTAATCACCAATAACCTCCGAGAGTGTTTTATGATTTACCAATCAATTTAATTAAGGAGATCATAAAATACTTTTCTCTATATACCCATGATACATACATAAGTCAAATTTGGAGGAAATAACCAAATAATTCAATAAGATGACATATAATAAGCCCTCTCTTGAAATAGTACACGATATCCTTTGTCTGATGAGCTTACCACAATAGCTAATCCTGCCTGTAAATGCCTGCAGCCCTTTTTTCCTGAGCCCTTTTTGAGATTGCGGTATCGCAGGAAAAGCTCAACCCGGTTTTATGTATCAGTTCCTTGATATAATCCAGATTGGGGCATGCAGGACCGTGATAGTTGTCTTTGGTCATGCAGCTGGCAAGTTTAACCAGTATCTCGTGGGCCTCGATGCCATCGGATTGTTTGGCCTTTCTTTTAAGAAGGCTCAGTTTCCGGTGTATTGCCCTGCCGCAGCAGCCGCCACAGGTAAAAGACAGTTTCCTGACATCATTTGAAAGATCAAGGTTCTCAAAGCCACCTGTTCTGGTCACATAAGCCCTGTCGCAATAATACCCGGGACACCTTTCATGAACAATATGACATTGTATGATAGCTATCAATTTTATCATGCTATCCTCTGTTAAGGCAAAGCCGGTAGAAGTGAACCGGTGCCGGTTTCAACTGTACGTGTTATGGATGAGAGCCAGAAAATCCCAGCGTTGATTGTGTTTTTATCGAGAGAACGCATCGTTTCGATATAATCCTTTCCGCCTTTGGGCAAGCCGGAAAAGAAATTCTTCATTAAATTCAGATCCCCTTCAAGGTCTCTGAATTTTATCAGTTTGTCTTCGATCTCCGGCCATCTGGAGAGAAATTCTTCCTGTTCCTTGATAACGACGGTCAGATGATCATTTTTAAGAAGCCTCAGCCCTTTGACGGATTCCGGGATCTTTGCCGCAAAGGCTTTGAGCCTTGAAACACGCTCATCGAGACCCGAATCTATTGCCTCAATGGATGCTTTCAGCAAGGGTTCGGGAAGGAATATTGATCTTACGTCGGTGTACCATTTTCTGAGGGCAATAAGATTTGCGATATAGGATATGTTATTTAAAACTTTCCTTTTTACATTAAAATAGACTCCGGGAATGAAAGAGGTCTCATTGATTTTGCTCTGTGCTCCAGTGACAAGCATACCGTCAGCCAGGTCATTATTATATACAATGCCTGCTGCTATTGTCGAACCGAAGCCGATACGGGACGGTCCTACGAGACCTCCCTGACCGCCAAGAAATATGGGTCTTTCTCTTAGAAAAACTCCGCGTGGCACATCGCCCATTAACGAAGCGGTTGCCTTGTCCATATTGGGCGTGAAGTTGAAATGTATGTATGAGCTGCCGACCTCGCTGTGGTTTTTTCTGCTGGTGCCTCCTGCCATCATGCAGTCGCAGAAATTAATGAGGCTGCCCAGTGTTACAAATGGGAAAAGTATACTCTGTTTGAGCCCGACGGTATGTGCCGCGTTCGCCTCTTCTTCTAATATAGTGCCTTCGCGCACATGAGCGCCCGAGCCCATAGCCGATCTGTCAAGAAAAACCGCTTTCTTAAAATATCCGCCTTTAAGTTCGACACCGCGGCCTGTTGTACAGTCCTCTATTGTGATTGGCGCCTCCTGACCTAGTTTTGTATCTTTTCCTATAAAGGTTTTTCTGCCGGATATCCTGCAACCGGGATATATTGTCACACCTTCTTCAATATGATCGGGGTTGACATCATTTGAGATGAAGACAGTCTGAGGCTCGATTATTATGACGCCCTTGCTGAAAAGGCTTTTTGATATTTCTTTATCCATATTTCTGATTTCTTATCCTTATATGCAGTTCAGCCGATAGTGGCCCTAACAACAGCTGCTATCATTTCGCAATATTTGTCGGTCTCTTCTTTTGTCGGACCCTCGACCATTACTCTGCACATCTGCTGTGTGCCGGAATAGCGCACAAGCACCCTGCCTTTTTCGCCCAGAGCCTTTTCCGCCAGCTTGATTGCCGAGACGATCTCCGGTACTGTCTCGATATCGGGTTTGCTCTTTACTGTTATATTTATAAGCTTCTGTGGAAAGACCTGCATAACGCCTAGACCTGAAAGCGGCCTGTTCTCCTCCTTCATTACCCGTGCAAGCTGCAGAGCCGCTATAATCCCGTCTCCTGTCGTATGGTGTTCGAGGAAAATGATGTGTCCTGAATCTTCGCCGCCGATTATTGCCCCCTTGTCGAGCATTTCTTCCAGAACATACCTATCGCCGACATTTGCCTCTATGTGTGATATGTCCAGTTCTTTAAGTGCAATCTTGAAACCGAGATTGCTCATGACTGTAGTAACGACGAGATTGTTTTTGAGCTTGTCCTGCTGCTTCATGGCTTTTGCGCAGATTGCTATCATCTGATCGCCCGAAAGGACATTACCCTTTTCATCAACAGCTATCATCCTGTCCCCGTCGCCGTCAAAGGCGAATCCTGCCTGCGCCCCTCTCCTGATGACCTCTTCGGCCATTTTCTCGGGATGCTGCGAACCGCAACCGCTGTTTATGTTTCTTCCGTCAGGAGTGTTCGCCAGGTTGATTACCTCTGCTCCGAGTTCGAAAAAGACCTCGGGCGCCACTTTGTAGGTTGCGCCGTTTGAGCAGTCCAGAACTATCTTCATGCCTTCAAGGCTGAGTTCCGACGGAAATGAATTCTTGATGAAGACGATATACCTGCCCCGGGCGTCGTCTATCCTGTACGCCTTGCCGAGTTCTTTGGAGGGGCTTTTCAGTTCATTAAGCTTTTCAGAAAGAATGAGCTCCTCGATTTCAGCCTCTTTTTCATCAGGAAGCTTGAATCCCGTCTTCGAGAATATCTTGATGCCGTTGTCCTCATACGGATTGTGTGATGCCGAAATCACGATGCCTGCATCCGCACGCATGCTTTGAGTGAGAAATGCGACACCCGGTGTAGGCATGACGCCTATGACAAGTGCATCCGCACCCATGGAGCATACACCTGAAACAAGGGCGTCTTCTATCATATAGCCCGAGAGCCTGGTGTCCTTTCCTATGACTATCCTGGGCGTATGCCCTGCCTTCCTGCATGTGTATGCTATGGCCATACCGACTTTGAGCGCCACTTCGGCTGTCATGGGGTATGTGTTTGCAACCCCGCGTATCCCGTCGGTACCAAATAGCTTTCCCATTTCATATCTCCTTCTTGATTATGTCAGCAATAACCTCGGGTGCTTCTCCGAGCAGCAGTTTAACCGGTAGATCCCGGATAAAATCATCCTGCCATGCAATATTTTCTTCATCCAGCATGTTCATGATATCGCCGAGTTTTTCTCCCAGAATCGCTTTCTTCTTTTCGATGTCAAGTGAGGTTTCAAAGTCGACATGGAAAAGAATAAGCTGCTCAGGGATCAGGTTAAGGCCCAGAAGCGATATTATGACGATGGATGCGCTGTCCGACTTTCCGCTTCCGGCATAAATCTCTCGGTTTTTTATTATGGTTCTTTTCGTTCCCATTAATGGTGTGCCTGTATCCGCCCTTGATTTTAAATCGGCTGCCACGCCGCCTTTTTTTACAAGCTTCAGCATGGAAGAATCAGTCGGTATTCCGTCAATATCGAGCCCCGTTAAATTGTACAGGGTAAACCCTTTTACTGAATTGATCGCAGGCTGAATCCTCTTGATGGAGAGGATGTCTTTCTGTGTGATGTTTTCTGTAGTAAAACCGAGCGCATAAAGGGAATCGAATATCACGCCTTTTAATGCCTCGATCTTCCTGCTCGTCCCCACTGTTACGGTCTTTGCCTGATGTTTTATTGCATCGACAGGTCTTGCAAGTTCGTCGATGGCTTTTCCCAGTGTTATGTCCAGCATCTCAATGGGTGAAGATGCCTTTCTTCCCTTGAAATCCTTTCTGTATTCTTCAGGGGCTATTTTGCCCGTGGCGTATTTGAGGAGCAGGGTGAGGTCGGTCGCCGTATCAACGTTAAGGTTTGCCATGTGGCCCATACCCCGCCATTCATTGAAACCTTGTGCAAAATCATCGACGACCCTGTGAATTTCTCTGTCCGCCATGATTTCGAATATGGACAGGCCTTCTTCTTCATGCTTCGCCAGGACGTCGGAAAGTCTTATCCTGAAATCCCTGAAATGGCCTGCCTGTTCGTCAAGGCTAAGCGCTGCATAATAACCCCAAATATGTCCTGCCAGCGTATTCATGATGACGGAAACAGGAAATGTAGCCCTGGGCACATTGAAGACATAATCTGCGACATTGTCGAAACGCCTCTCGTCATCGTCTGCAATGACAACTACCTTTGATGCGTGAGCTTTGAAAATGGCGGAATCCTTGACGATGTCCTCGAGCACGATATCCGGACTTCCCGCCGCCATGACAAGTATGAGTGGCTCGGCAGAGAGGTCAATATGTTTTTTGTCTTCAATTATATCTGACGAGATGGTTTTATAGCAGAGTTCGCTCAGCTTTATCCTGACTTCGTCTGCCGCCACCTTGTTCGTTCCGCTGCCGAGAACAGCCCAGTATTTTTTAAGCCTCACAAGGTCCCAGGCCGTTTCTCTTAAATTCTCCATCCGTTCAAGCACCCGGTTCATAAGCGCAGGAGCCCTCTCCAGGCCCTCAAGCTCCCGGATGATATCAGCATCGGGTATGGCATTTAAAAGCTTGGCGAAATATAGTGTCAGCACATAACCGGCGGCTATCTGGGAGTAGAACGCCTTGGTGGATGCAACCGACATCTCGATGTCCCTTCCGTCGCTTGTATATAATACCCCGTGGGCCTTTGTAGTTATGTCCGATTGCCTGCGGTTTACTATTGCAAGGACTGAAGCACCTTTCTCCCTTGCCATGGTCACGGCGCGGTTGGTATCAGTCGTTGTGCCCGACTGTGTAACGGCTATGACGAGCGATCTGGCAAGGTCATCGTCTGCTGCGAATCCGCTCAAATCGGTTGCTTTTTTTGCCTGAATGTTGAGGTTCGTGCTCTTTAAATAAATGGCCATGGCCTCTGCTATTGCGGTTCCGGCAACAGCCGCCGTCCCCTGGCCTATTATATAGATATTCCTGATCCTGCCATCGAGAAGGTCCTGTTTCAGCTTTTCTGAGACGACCTCTTCCCCCAGGTTGAAATTTACAATACCGCCCGATATTTTATATTTTCCTCTGAGCGTTTTTCTTACCGAAGACGGAGAATCCGTTATCTCTTTGATCAGGAAATGGGGATGCATGCCGCGGTCTATGTCGCGTGTTGTAATCTCGGCTTTCTTGATGTTTCCTTTACCAAGGATTATGGGATGACCGTCATAATACATGGCCTCGATTCCATTAAGGCCCGGTCCCTTATCGTTTGAGAGTATGAATATCTGGCCTGATGATGACGGATCGCCTTCTATGCGGGCGCTTTCTCCATCCATTTTTATGAACAGGGGTGTTTCCTCAACTAGGCCATAGACTTCTGATGCAAAAGAGTACTGGTTATCAGAAAGGCCCACGAAAAGTGCCTGACCGCTTCCATGAAGGGCAAGGTGCATCTTTCCCGGTTCCAGGTTTGATTCCATTGCAATTGCATGGGACCCTTCAAACGAGGCTACGGCCCTCCTGAATGCCTCTTTCAGGTCGCAGCCCTCAAGGAGGTATCTTTCTATCTCTACCGGTATGGCCTTGGTGTCCGATGTCACCCTTGTATCCAGGAGCCTGCCTGATGATTCACACCGGGATTTTATATCAAGGTAATTGTCGATATCTCCGTTCAGCGCGACATTGATAAAGAAACTGCCGCTGCCGTACACGGGGTAAGTCTTGTCCAGTACTGCTGTTCCGGCAGAGCACAGAGTGCAGTTGTTCACCGGATGGCAGTTTGGTATGTTTATGGCGCCGACTGAGGCCCATCTGGTGTGGGCCAGATACATTTCATCATCACCGCCCGCCACGAGGAATTCTTTCAATATCTTATCCTCAGAGATGAATCCTCTCAGTTCCCTGCAGTTCCTGCCGAGTTCGCCGGTGATGGATGCGGTCTTGTATGTAAAGGCGGCAAAACCGTCAGAAATGTTTATTGAGCGGTTCATAAGCTCGCCGGTAGATCTCCTTTCGAAAAATTCCTTATTAAGGCCCAGGGCATCGAGTTTTTTTATAATGCTGTCCATCGAGGGCTTTTCCATTCTGAAGGCGATCTGTACGCCCGTTGAATCCCTGCCCCTTACCTCGAGTCTGTCCATGGCATTGAGCATGAAATTGAGACGCTGGTATTTGCTGAATTGTGAAAGGTTCGAGATATCTTCACACAGTCCGGTAATCTTTTCCTGGTTCTTAAGAAGGTCTTCCCTGAGCCCCCAGAGTATATCCTTGAGCCTTATAAAACGGCCTGAAACAGTTTCAAGGTCCGATACCGTCATTTCAGGGGCCATTGTTTCAATAAGCTGTTCCTGAGAGCCTATAAAACTCTCCAGTTCGGAGCATAGCTTTTTGAGGCTTTCCAGACGGCCGTCTCTGTTTATCCCGAATTGAACACCGATATCCTGTTTTATTGAAAAAAGCAGGCCTTCGAGTTTATCGAGTGTATCAGGACTTAAAAAATCCTGTGGTTTTGAATTGTCCAGCCCTTTGGAGAAAGTCTTTCTGATAAGAGAGGTAAATCTTTCGGGGACCGTCTTATCGGTCCCGGCCCCTTTGAAGGCGAGGATACCTGCAAGACCGCAGTTGAGCCTTTCCGGCTGAAGGGGGAAAAGGATTATGGACCTTTGTGGCGCATTTTGAGGCTTCAATCCTATAAATATATTATATGAAAATAGGGCTTTTAACTCTGATACAATCTTCCTAATCATTACCATCATCTCCGAAGGGTTTAGAAAGCAGCTTTATCAGCCAGTCCAGGCGGTACGATGATTCTTCTGCAGCTTCCACCAGCCTGTCAAGGGTTCTGAAAATGTCCGCCCTCGCATTCTTCTCTTCGGGATTTTGCTCTATTTTCTTAAGGGTAAATATATAAAACAGCCAGGTAGCCAGCACCTGATAGGATTCCCTGTTGAACCATTCGATGTCATTATAGATGTTTATGCCCAGAAGTGATCTGACACCGCTGTCGGTAATAAGTTCAAGTGTGATTTCCGGAAGGTGCTCAATGATGGGAAGGGACCGGTCTTCTTCGGAACACAGGATTTTAAGGAGTTCTATGGCATGATCTCCATTGACGGAACACTCGTCTTGTTCCGAAATGAATTCCTTTATGATTCCTGAGAACAGCATTTCGTCAAGCAGAAGCCTTGTGCGCCTGCCGGTGTTGATGTCGGTGAACAAGGCCCCGAGATTATGGATCATTGCCCAGATAATGGCAAAGCCGAGAGCCCCCGATTCTGTGCATGTCTGCAGCTTATCCATAAATGAGCTTTCCGAGATCAGTCCTTTGTTTTCAATTACCAGTCTGATTTTATCCGATGTCTTTCTGATGACATCATCCGTATCGGGTTTTATGCTGGTTACCTTTCTGATTTCTGTTATGAGTCTTTCGAGCCTTTCTTCGAATCTCTCGATTTCTTTATCCAGGCCTTTGCCGGTGGCATTGATGATGAGGTTCAGGTTGTTGTAATTTATAAGGCTTCTGAAAGCCGAATGTATATTTTCAAGATAAAGGTCCCTGAACACAGCCTTAATGTCCGGCACTCCCCTTCCGGAGAGGTATCTTTCAAGCCTTGCATAGAGTCCGTCGGGATAGTCCTGAACCTCCTTGAAATCCAGGAAAATATTGGACTGGAATGCACCGAGCTGTACGCTCAAGCCATTGTCGGCAATCTCCTTGCCGCTCCTTATATATTCAAGCGAGTTCCTGTAATCCTTGAAGATATAATAAACGTTCGGATGGTTTTTAAGCCTTAAGCCTTCGGAGATTGTTTTGTGGACGATATTCCTCTTTCCCCCGGTATCGATGTTGATGCCAACAGACCTTCTGACATAGCCCCTGGCCTCTGCATACCTGTTGTTAAAGATGATTATTGCTCGTTCATCGCCTGCCATATTTGAATAGGCGAACACATCCTCGTTTATCCAGCCGCTGGGGCTTACGACATCGTACAATACGAAATTTTCCACACCGCTGAAGAGGTGCCTCTTTTTAAGAAGCGGGAATATTTCGTTTTCATGCCTGCCTATAAGATCATTGTCCGGTTGCTCGTCCCTGTAGGCCCTGCGGTATTCCATGCCGTATTTTTCCGAATAGCCTTCTATCTGCCCATGACCGAACATGGGAAGGCCCGGCATTGTGACCATAAGCAGTGCAATGCCGAAATATTTGTCGCCTTTGCCGAACTGGACTACGGCGGATTCCTCATCAGGGTTGTTCATGAAGTTCACAAAACGTCTCAATATTTCGGGATTGAACCTGAGCACGTTTTTCATCACATCCCTGTATTTACTGTTCTCCTCATTCTTTAGCATATTCATGAACGCGCTGTTATAGACCCGGTGCATGCCCAGGCTTCTTACGAAATAGCCTTCCATGAGCCAGAATGCCTCGGCCAGCAGGAGTGTGTTCGGCGCTTCCACCGCAAACCTGTCAACAAGCTCGCGCCAGAATTCTTTAGGGAACATCCTGTTGAACTCATCATTTGCAAGTCCGAGTCCAGCCCTGGAAGGGATATCCCCGCCCATGCCAGGAACCGGATACCACAGGCGCTGAAAATGTTTTTTCGCAAGCGTCATCGCCGCATCGAATCTTATGACAGGGAACCTCCTGGCAACATCCAGGGTTAGGTCTATGACGGCCTGCCTTACCTCATGCTTAAGGTGGTCAAGCTGAGCCGTATCATTCCAGGGCATGTGGGTGCCGTCATTTCCATGATAGATGTATCTGACGTTTCCGTTTTCTCTATCGATACGCTTAAAGACAACTGCTGCGTCTGACCTGCTCCAGTAGCCATCTTCTATGTACAGTTCCACCCTGCCGTCATCGGAAAGGTTGGGGCCGGTGAACGAATAGGCGGGAAAGGGCGGGTAATCAAGCTGTATGAACCAGTCGGGATGCTCTATAACCCATCTTGAATATATGCCCATGTGATTGGGCACCATGTCAGTGGCCAGCCTTATGCCGAAATTCCAGGCCCGTTCCTTAAG
Source organism: uncultured Bacteriovoracaceae bacterium (assembly GCA_964400685.1). Classification (GTDB taxonomy): domain Bacteria; phylum Desulfobacterota; class Desulfomonilia; order UBA1062; family UBA1062; genus DATCTV01. Next base: position 30,305 of record CAYNVT010000016.1, read on the forward strand.
ATTCTTATAGGCATCTTCACCGCCGAGATCATTGGAAATGGTATAATCATATATCGAATATGCCGAGGCCTCCGCCTCGGGATTTCCCGTCATCTGCTTTATCTTCCTGGAGGCCTGGCTTCTCTCCCACACGCCGATCAGCCACAGTCCGGTGAACCCCCAGCTGGAAAGCCGTTCAAGCTCTTCATCGGGTATCTGGTCAATGCGGGAGATATTCCTGCCATACTTTACGGAGAGCTGATTTAGCCAGACATAGGTGGATTTGGCCATCAGGACGAGCCTTGGCATCCAGTCGGTATCAGGGGTGAACCTCTCGATTTCATCAAGACCTGCCGTTTTGATGCCCTGGCCTGACAGGCCTTCATCTCCGAATGTGAGAATCTGCGTGGGCCCGGGACCTGAAAATCTGGATTTCCTTTCCTCTTTGATCAGGTCGATGCCACCCAGGACCCTTATCAGAAGGTCCTTCAACAGCTCTCCCCAGTGCGATTTTATGTATTCAAGCTGGCCGTATAGGGAATAAGGTGACGCCACCTGCGGTTCTTTCAGCATCTCGACAAGGGGATGGTTGAACGGTCCGAATCCCGGTTGTGTACTATAATATTTTTCAATTTCAACAATGATTCTTCCGTATGCAGTATCTTTGAGCGGGGAATCGTCAAAGAACTCCATGAAAGGGACAAATGCAGGATTGCTGTTTGCGAGCGAAAGAAGGAGAATTTCCTGCAGGGTGATGTGGGTATTTGGTATATCACCTGTCGAAAGCTTGAGATAATCTTTAACAGAAACATTCCCCTTATACACCTCTACCGGCGGGAAAAGTGCGGTGAAAGTTTCCAGACATTCATTGACATTTTTTTTTCCGATTTTTTTTGTTATCCAGCTGAATGCTTTCTCAATCGTGTCAGGGTTTACGGATTGTCTGTAGATGTCAACAACTTGATGCAGGGCTTCATCGATAAGACCCATGGCATAAATATCGCCTGTACTGAAGGAAGGCAGCTTCTTTGCCTCATCCCTTCTTTTTTTGTTTATCCTCTCGGTAAACTGCCGGACGCCCTGGATATTTGCGAATATTACGTTGCCGGAAGTCGAAAACAGCGTTTCATCAAATTCGAACTTATCCCTTGCAGTCTTGGAAATGTGGAATTCAAACATAAGCTCTCCCGGGGGCTATCTGTAAAGAATCAACCGCAACAACCCATTATATATCTATGGAAAAACCCCTGCTTTAGTCAACAGATTAATCCTTTTAGGTAACCGGATGCTTAATTGTCGAGCTTTTCAAAAAGGAAATCGAGCTCCTTCCTTGTTTTCAGGTTGTTCTGATATTCGGATTCCATGACCTCAAGGCTGTGCATGACAGAAGTATGCTTTCTGTTGAATGCATTTCCGATCTCCTGAAGCGTATTCTTTGTATATCTCCTGCAGAAATACATTGCCACCTGTCTGGGATATGCCAGGCTCTTTTTTCTTGAAGGTGATATCAATGATTCCCTTGAAATTCCAAAGTGTTTTGCAACGAACTGCAGCAGAAAAGGTATGTCAATCCTCGATTTGCGTTCAAGCGTTCCTTCAAGTATTTCTTTTGCAAGTTCGATGGTGATGCCCTTTTTCATGAATGTGCTCATGGCGCAAAGGGTGAGGACGGCACTTTCAAGCTCTCTTATATTCGTATCGATATTCCTGCTTATGAATTCAACCACATCATCGGTTAATACAACACCTTCCCTGATTCCCTTCGACCTTACGATTGAGGCCCTTGTCTGCGTATCGGGCTTCTTTATATCGATGACAAGGCCGCCTTCGAATCTGGATTTCAGGGATTTGTCAAGGTTTTGTATATTTGAAGGCGGACGGTAGCCTGAGAAGATTATCTGAGTGCCTGTATGTGCCATATCATCTATCAGGCCTGAGAGCTCCATCTGGGTCTTTTCCTTGGAGCCAAGCATGTGGACATCATCTAAAAAAAATATGTCCGTTTTTCCTCCGCGATATGCCTTTCTGAATTTGTCCATGCAGTTGTTTCTGCTTGCAAAGACATACTCCTGGGAGAATTCCCTTGCCGAGGTAAACTTGATTTTGGCATTCGGTCTGGTTCTGGCGATCCTGTTGCCTATTGAATGAGCTATATGGCTTTTCCCGAGTCCTATATCCGAATTGAAATACACAGGGTTGTATCTGCCGATGGCATCCTCTGAAACTGCTACTGCTACTTCATAGGCGAATGAATTGCATTTTCCCACAACAAATGAATCGAATGTAAATCTGGGATTGATGCCGAAAGTTGAACAAAGCATATCGGGAGAGGGAAGCATCATCTGCACGGGACTGGCCTTTGGAGACGGCAGGGCACTTGTCACGGCAGAGACGGCATATACGATATTCACCGGTTTGCCTGCCTGTGTTCTGACGCTTTTTGAGATAATATCCTGATAATGGCGTTTTACATGCTGCTGCACAAACGAGCTCGGGCATACTACCAGCACCTCTTCATCGTTTTCCTTTAATTCAAACTGCGAAATCAGGGCCTTTTCAGGTGCTGATGCTTTTTCTGCAATCCTATCCCGCAACTTTACAAGATCAACGTTAAGCACGTATTTCCTCCAAATATAAAAATCAGATTATCCCCGTGAACCACAATTTTAAAAAAGTGAAATGGATGATGCTACCTGAAAAAATAAAAATCAAACCTTGGAAACTACGATTATGAAGACATATCGCATAAATTAAAATATCATGTTATTACAATAAGTTGAAATTTAGGATGGCACAGAATCAGATTTTCTTAAGTCGTGCTTAATACATTGTCAGGGCATGACTGCTGCAACAAAATCGTGGGTTTTGAACAATTTGTAGATAACTTTTCATCTCTGAAATCCTGATGAATCCTTTAAAAACCTTTAATTTTTTTATAAAGCTCAAAATATTCATTTGCCGGACTGTCCCATGAGACATTTGTTTTCATCGAATTTCCGATCATCTCTTCGAGGAAGGGTCGGTTGCTGTTGTAAATCTCGATAGCGTATCTTGTGGCACCGAGAAGCGAAGCATAATCAGGGAATGTTACCCTTATTCCATTTGGGAGGCTGTTTTCTCCGACTGCCGCAACGGTATCTGAAAGACCGCCCACGTTTGTCACTATCGGAATGGTGCCGTACCTGAGGCTAATCAGCTGGTTAAGCCCGCAAGGTTCAAATCTGGAAGGCATAAGGAAGAAATCGCTTCCTGCTTCGATGAGGTGTGCCAGTGATTCGCTGAAACCTATATGGAGTCCTATTCTGCCGGGATACGAAGAAGCCAGACTTTTAAGTCTGTTCTGAAGCCATTCTTCGCCGCTGCCCAAAATGACCATATGTGCATTTCCGGCAATCTCGGGGATAACCTCGGCAACAAGATCAATGCCTTTCTGGCTTACTAGCCTGCTCACAAGGCCGAAAATAGGGGCATCGACTTTTTCGTCGAGACCGAAATGCTTTTTCAGTTCGGATTTGCACATCTTTTTGCCATTCATATTTCCGGCATGAAAATTTGCCGGCAGTAATCTATCGGTTTCAGGATTCCATTCCCCGACATCTATCCCGTTGGTTATTCCGTAGAGTTTTGCGCTTATTGAACAGAGAAGCCCGTCAAGACCGACACCGAATTCAGGAGTTTTTATCTCCTGTGCATAACTTCTGCTGACTGTACTTACCGCGTCGGATAAGACAATGCCGGCTTTCATTATGTTAATTCTGCCGTAATACTCCATGCACCATGGTGAATAAAAATCCCTGGGGAGAAGTAAAAGAGGCCATAAAGAGGTATCGAAATTGCCCTGATAGGCGAGGTTATGTATCGTGAACAGGGTTGAGATGCCCTTTATTTCAAGCGCCTTCAGGTAGGCGCTTACCAGGGCGGTCTGCCAGTCATTTATGTGCAGTATATCGGCAGACAGATAAGAGGCCAGTTCCACACATGCCCTGGAGAAAAAAGCAAACCTTTCAAGATTATCCGGAAAGTCGTTGTTCTGATATGTATACAGGCTGCTCCTTAGAAAATGCTCATCGTTTTCAATAAAAAAAACATGCTCATGCTTATATATGCCCGCAGTGGCAAGACCATAGCCCATGGGGAAGAGAAGGTCGGTAACATGCTCGGGATTTATCCCCTTGTTTTTTATGCTGCCGTAGTATGGCATTACCGACTCGCAGTCTATACCTTTTAGCCTGAGCGCGGCAGGCAGTGCGCCTGCAACATCGGCAAGCCCGCCTGTCTTGGCGTATGGCGCCACCTCTGATGAGCAGAACAATATCTTTCCAATCATGAAAAAAAGAGTATCATAATAGATTATTGAGAGCGAGTTTAAACATCAGCTTCTTCGCATACAGGGGTGAATGAAAATGAGCAGGTCTGACGATGCCGAGAAATTGTTCAGAGACGGGTTCAACTGTTCTCAGGCAGTATTTTCCGTTTTTGCCGGGGGCATGAATATTCAAGTTGAAACGGCAATGAAGGTAGCCTGCGCCTTTGGCGGAGGCATGCGGCTGGGCAATACCTGCGGTGCCGTAACTGGGGCGCTGATGGTGATCGGCCTGAAATACGGTAAATCAAAAGTAGATGATAACGAAGCACGTGATAAGACATATGCGCATGCAAAAGAGTTCCAGGCCGCTTTCAGTAATGCCAGAGGGTCCATCATGTGCAGAGATCTGCTCGGATATGATTTAAGCACGCCTGAAGGTTATGAGTTGGCTAAAGAAAATCTTGCTTTTATAAAAATATGTCCGGGGCTTGTAAGGGATGCAGTGGATATCCTTGAAAAGATTATTAAATAAGAAAACAGGGGATAGATGAATGAGATGTCCTCACTGTTCGGATGTTCTCATAACGCTTGAGTTTGACGGGTTTGAGATAGACAGGTGCTTCAGATGCCAGGGCATCTGGCTTGATTCGGGTGAGCTCGAATTCCTGCTTGGCGCCGAAACCGGAAGCGAGTACGTAAAGACGATGGAAACGGCTGTTACCGGTGAGAAGGATAAGAAGTGCCCGGTCTGCTCAGTGAAGATGTTGAAGATGACCACAAGTCACCGGGATACAATTTTTGACAGGTGCAGCAATCACGGCATCTGGTTTGATAGAGGAGAGCTTGAAAAAATTCTGAGCGAGAATTCCTCGTATAACTCAGGCATGCTTGTCAACATGCTTCAGGAAATGCTTTCAGGCAATAGATCATAAAAAACAGGGAGGGGAATATGACGGGTTTCACCATTTTTGTATTTATACTGCTGGCAGTTGTAATTTTTCTGATCCTTTATGTAATAGGCATCTATAACGGCCTGATAACTTTGCGCAACCAGGTCAGAAATGCATGGTCTCAGATAGATGTGCAGCTCAAGAGGAGGCATGACCTTATACCAAACCTGGTGGAGACGGCAAAGGCTTATATGCAGCATGAAAGACAGACGCTTGAGGCAGTAACCGCAGCAAGGTCAGTGGCCACAGGTGCGAAAACGGTTGATGATATAAGCAAGGCGGAAGGAGCTCTTACAGGCGCCCTTTCAAGGTTTATGGCAGTGGCCGAGCAATACCCTGACCTTAAGGCCAACCAGAACTTTCTGGCGCTTCAGGAAGAGCTGTCATCCACCGAGAACAGGATATCCTTTTCAAGACAGGCCTACAATGACACGGTGCTTGTACTGAACAACAAGATCGAGATGTTCCCTTCCAATATAGTAGCCGGTTCTTTTTCTTTCAGAAAGGAAGCATTCTTTGAAATTAAAGATGCCTCTGAAAAAGCAGTGCCCAAAGTCGGATTCTGAAATACTTAAATGTTCTGGCAGATAATAGCAGCGAATAAGAGGAAGACTGTTTTCCTCATCATCCTGATGGGTGCGCTTCTTGCCGCTACCGGTTATGCAGCGGGGATTCTCTTTTATAACTTTCACGCGGGCTATGTTTACAGTGTCGAGCCTGAAAGCCTGGCGCCTTCAAGTGATACTGGTATCATCGGTGTTGCGGTTGCACTGATTATCTGGCTGGGGCTGCTGATTGCCGCATTTTTCGGTTCACAGAGCATATTCCTGGGGCTTACGGGTGCAAAAGAAATAAGCCGTGAGATGTATCCTCAGCTTTTCAACGTTGTCGAGGAAATGAAGATTGCAGCTTTAACCAAGATGCCCAGGATATTTATAACCGAAGATACATCGCCCAATGCTTTTGCCCTGGGCCGGAGTCCTGATGACGGTATAATATGCGTTACTGCTGGTCTTCTCGCAATCTGCGGAAGGGATGAGCTTCAGGGCGTGATTGCACATGAGATGGGACATATTATAAACAGGGATGTCCTATATATGGGTGTTGCAGCTACAATGCTCGGTGCAATAACCTTTATAGCAGATACATTCTTCCGCTCTTCGAGATATATGCCCACAAGGCGCTACAGATCATCGGGGAGTGGCAAAAAAAGCTCGGTAGAGATGTGGCTTCTTATAATTGCCTTTGCACTTATGGTGCTGAGCCCGATACTTTCCCGCATCCTGTATTTTTCCATATCCAGGAAAAGGGAATTCCTGGCGGATGCGACAAGCGCAAGGCTTACCAGATACCCGGAAGGGCTTGCATCCGCTCTAGAGAAAATTATGCTCTCCGGTCCCGGCATAATCGAGGCGCCTAAAGCGGCTGCCCCGTTTTATATTGTCAACCCGTACAGGCAGAATCTTGACGGAGGGTTGTTCGCAACACATCCGCCTCTACTCCAAAGGATTAAAACATTAAGGTCAATGACAACAGGAGCGAGTTACAAGGACTATGTAAAGGCATACTGGGGTGTAACAGGCACACACAGAAACCTGATACCGCAAAGGGACATGCAGCTCGGGGAAAGGGTTGAAATAAGGCAGCCTTCGAATGAGAACATACCCGGCTTTTCCTCGTTAGAAAGAAGGAAAAAGGCAGGCGACATAATCAGGGCAATCAACGGGTTCGCATTCATTAACTGCAGCTGCGGGATGAAAATCAAGACGCCACCTGATGCCGGCGTAGATACGATTACCTGTCCCAGATGCAGGCAGGTTCATAAGATACCTGATTCTGGCGATAGAAATCCGGAAAATGTAATCGATTATTCCGCTGCAATGAGCGGTTCGTCTGAAACTAATCAGACAGTGAACAAGCTTGCCACGCCCCAGATTGAGAGCAGGAACAAAGGCAGCTGGCAGAACATTACATGTCTCTCATGCGGCAAAGAAATGCAGGTTTCTCCGGCGTTTAACCTTGATCATATGAAATGCGGCAAATGCGGGGCAAGGATTGACTTTGCATGAAGGGAATATTTCTCTTTTGCGATAATATGCATTTAATATATACTCAGGAAGTGAGGAATTTATGAATTCAGTATTCCTGTATACACCTAAATTCAACGAATATGATTTCGGGGTGAATCATCCTTTCAAGCCATACAGGGCCAAGATGGTCTATGAGATGTGTTACAGGCACAATCTGTTCAATGAGCCGTGGATAAAGGTGGTTGAGCCATGTCCGGCAACCGATGAAATTGCCCGTATTTTCCATACGGAAGATTATATCGATGCCTTAAGGGGCGCCAATAACGGCCATTTCGACTTCAGCATGATGGGATACGGTCTGGGTTCAGGAGACAATCCCGTATTTAAAGGGGTTTATGAACTGGCAATGGCCATGCTCGGGGCAACAATGAAGGGTGCTGAGATGATGTCCTCGGGCGAGGCTGATATCGTGTTTAATGTGAACGGCGGACTTCACCACGGCAAACCGGCCTATGCTGAAGGATTCTGTTATGTGAATGATATTGCCGTGGCAATTAATTATCTGCTTAGCCATGGTTATAAAAGGATCATGTACGTTGATCTGGACGCGCATCACGGGAACGGGGTGCAGGATGCGTTTTATGATACGGATGAGGTGCTGTTCCTTTCATTGCATCAAAGCGGAGATACGATTTATCCGGGTACAGGTTTTGAAGGAGAAATAGGTACGGGTAAAGGTCACGGATATACCGTAAACGTACCTCTGCCTGAGTATACCGATGACGAAGCATACGGCCGTGTGTTCGATGAGGTTTTCCATCCGCTTGTCAAGGCATTCAGGCCTGAAATGATTGTTGCTCAGATTGGCCTGGATACGCTTAAAAAGGACCCCCTTACTAATCTGCGCTGTACCAACATTGGTTACACCCGGATTATCAGGGCAATAAAAGATTCCTGCCCGAAAATCATGGCGCTCGGGGGCGGGGGTTACAACATCGGAGATTCTGTAAGAGGCTGGAGCCTTGCCTGGTCTGTTCTCAACGGTTTGGAACCTCAGGATCAATATGAAGGTATAATAAGCGGCAACTTCAGCCATGGCCATCAGGGTGGAAGTCTGTATGATGAACCTTATAATCTGTCTCCGGTGCTCAAAGAGGCTGTTAATAATTTCTTGAGCGCAAAACTCGAATTTATCAAAAACAATATATTCCCCATTCTTTGTGCCGGGTGAAAGGCTTGACATAATCTCCGATTGACCTTAAATCATGCAAAACTGCCATACCAGGAGGTTTTAAATGGACGAACAGAAAAAAACATACAGCTTTGTTGATAAAAGAGGTGAAAACAAACCGGAAGAGCCGGCTAAGAAGGATGATACATTAAAAAGTGAACCGCAGAAAATTGAAGAAAACCCGGCGCCAGAGAAAAAAAACGAAAAGCAATACAATCAGCAGAACATTAGTATTGACCTGCCGACCCTTGTCATGAGCTTTGCAACAAGCGCTATAGTGGCGATGGGAAAGGCCCCGGACCCTCATACCGGACAGGTTTTTCAGGATTTTACCATAGCACAGCAGAATATAGACATCGTAGCATTGCTGCAGGAAAAGACCAAAGGTAACAGGACGCGAGAAGAAGACAATCTTTTCGAAGGTGTTCTCTATGAATTAAGGATGCTTTTCGTCGAGGCAAGGAAAGGGGGAACAAAATGAAGAAAAAGGCCCTGTCTTTAAGCATCATTGCTATTGTTGCAGTCTGCTCAGCCATAATAGGCATGATGATTGCGACATCATTCAAGCTTCCAGCAATAGGAAAAGCGGCAAATTTCTGGGAAGATGGCGACCCGAAGGCGAGCCCGAAGGTCATAATGCCTTCATTAAACTCACTGGCCCAGGAGCTTACCCCTTCTGTTGTCTATATAAAGACTTCGAAGGTTATTCAGCAGAAAGATATCATGAAAAAATACCGTTCTCCATTTGGAGGCGGTCCTGATGATCCTTTCGAGGATTTCTTCAACCGTTTTTTCGAGGGAATGCCGAATGCGCCTGAAAAGCAGGAGCAGAAAAGCCTGGGTTCCGGTTTCATTATCTCGACTGACGGGTATATCATTACAAACGCTCATGTAATAGACGGTGCAGAAAAGATCGTCGTGTCTCTGACTGATAAAAAAGATTATGACGCCAAGCTTATAGGAAAAGACACGAATACCGATATTGCGCTTATCAAGATCAATCCGGAAGGCAAACTTCCAGCAGTTAAGCTTGGAAATTCAGATTTGCTCAAAATAGGCGACTGGGTTATGGCAATCGGGAATCCTTTCGGATTGAGCCATACAGTAACAATAGGAATTGTAAGCGCAAAATACAGAATTATCGGTGCAGGCCCATATGACCAGTTCATTCAGACAGATGCGGCAATCAACCCTGGTAACTCTGGAGGGCCGCTTATAGACATGAAAGGCCAGGTTGTAGGTATAAACGCAGCTATTGTTGCATCCGGACAGGGCATTGGTTTTGCAATTCCGATTAACATGGCCAAGGAAATACTGATGGAACTCAAACAGACAGGTTCAGTCACCAGAGGCTGGCTGGGTGTAGGGATTCAGGAGGTGACCCCTGAAATAGCAAAAGCAGTTGGGCTTAAAGAACCTAAAGGTGCAATGGTCACTATGGTCTATCCCGGCGATCCAGCGGCCAAGGCGGGTGTAGTGAAAGGTGATGTCATAATTTCAATTAATGGTACTGAAATAAAGGATCCCTCGACACTTACGCAGATGATAGGAACGCTCAAGCCAGGCTCTAAAATAACTATTGGCGTATGGCGGGGCAAGAAGGAGGTCAAACTTGAGACCAAGCTGGACAAAAGGACTGATGAACATATTGCAGCGCTTGGTAAAGATGGCGGGGATAAAAGTGTACCGGACAAGGAATCGAAAGATTCTCTTGGTATAACGGTCAAGAATATAACCCCTGATCTTGCAAAAAGGCTCAGGCTTGATGACATCAAAGGCGCTCTTGTCATGGATGTCGATGATAAGAGTCCTGCATCGGGAATAATCAAAAAAGGTGATGTCATAAAAGAGATCAATTACAAGGCTGTTGATACGATAGATGATTATCTCGATGCCGTAAAAGGCTTGAGAAAGGGAGATTCTATACTGATGCTGATTATCAGGGAGGGAAGGTCTCAGTATCTGGCGTTTGAAATCAAGTGAGGGTTTCAAGCCCTGCAAAGATAAATCTTTTGCTTAAGGTAAAAGGCAAAAGAAATGATGGGTACCATGAGCTTTTGACGCTCATGGTGCCCGTAAGCTTTTTTGATACATTATACTTTCAGAAGGGAAAAGAGGGTATTGAGCTCGATGCCCCCGGCTGCGGGTGCTCTTCTGCTGACAACCTCGTATTCAAGGCTGCCGGCCTGTTCAAGCTTAAGACGGAAATAAAGAATGGCATAAGAATAAGGATAGACAAGAATGTCCCGTTCGGTGCAGGTCTTGGTGGAGGTAGCAGCAATGCGGCGCATGCGCTTGTTGCACTTAATAAATTATTCGATGCAGGCCTGAATGAAAACCAGCTTTGTCAGATAGCCCGGGAAATAGGCGCCGACTGCCCGTTTTTCATACATGGCAAACCTGCACTGATGGGAGGCAGAGGAGACGTACTGTTAGCCGATACTATCATAAAGGACAGGGTTTATCTTCTTGCCATCCCTCCGTTTGGTATATCAACTGCAAAGGTTTTTTCTAAGTATAAGATGTCATTGACTAATAGCAAGGATGTGTTTAAAATGGAGAACATAACTCAAGAAAGCATTGCACCAGAAAATTATTTAATTAATGATCTAGAAGACAGTGCATTTGAGTTGCATCCGGAGCTTGAAACAGTTAAAATGGATTTAATCCGCGCAGGAGCTCTCGGGGCTCTGATGTCGGGAAGCGGTTCAACTGTTTTCGGGGTGTTTGAGAATGCCAGACATCTCGAACATGCAATGATTAAGTTGAGAAAACGAGAGGGGTATAAATACATACCCACAACTAGAACACTGGGGGGAGTCAATGGAGATTACAGAAGTTAAGGTTTTTCCGGTTCAGAATAACGACAAATTAAAGGCTTATGCATCAGTAGTTTTTGACAACTGCTTCGTAGTTAGGGATTTACGGGTTATTCATGGTGCAACCGGACTTTTTGTTGCAATGCCGTCCCGCAAAAGGAAGGATGGTACGTTCCGTGATACTGCCCACCCTCTCAACATGGAAATGAGGGACATGATTGAGAAGACAATCCTGAACGAATACGAAGAGAGATTAACCGACGACGAGGTTCAGCAATAGATTTACCCGGCTTAATTTTTGTATTACAAGTCGGAATGTCGTCTTAAACCAGGACATAAGATTACATATCTCATTATAGGTGACTGGGGTAGTTCCTTTCCTGTCACTTATAAAATAATAGGAGCAGAATCATGATGTCTGATATCCGGGTATTTGGCGGGAACTCTAATAGTGCGCTTGCGGTAAGTATATGTGACATTCTCGGTATTAAACTTGGCGAGGCAAGGGTCCAGACTTTTTCTGATGGTGAGACTGCTGTTGAGATTAACGAAAGTATACGGGGAAAAGACATTTTCATTGTCCAGTCAACATGTCCTCCAAGCAATGAACATGTAATGGAACTGCTTATCATGCTGGATGCTGTTAAAAGGGCTTCAGCAAGCAGAATAGCCGCTGTAATACCATATTTCGGTTATGCAAGACAGGACAGGAAATCATCAGGCAGGACGCCGATCAGCGCCAAACTCGTGGCAAACCTTCTGGAAACCGCCGGAGCGCACCGAGTGCTTACGATTGATCTTCACGCAGGCCAGATACAGGGATTCTTCGACATTCCGGTTGATAACCTTTATTCGAAACCGGTTATTTTAGAATATATAAAGGAAAAGTATCCCGAAAATATTACTATTGTTTCACCCGATGCGGGCGGTGTTGAAAGGGCCAGGGCTTTTGCAAAGCCTATACATGCGGATCTTGCCATCATAGACAAGAGAAGGGAAAGGGCCAATCAATGTGAAGTCATGAACATCATCGGTGATGTAAGAGGAAAAGTCTGCATGCTTGTTGATGACATGGTTGACACTGCAGGCACGCTTACCAATGCTGCCAGGGCGCTTGCCGAAGCAGGGGCAAGCAAGGTTGCAGCATGTTGTACTCATGGGGTTTTGTCAGGCCCTGCGATAGACAGGCTGAACGCTTCTCCGATAGAAGAACTCATTGTTACCGATACAGTGCCCTTAAGGGACAACGCTGTTGGAAACAGCAGGATAAAAGTGATTTCTGTAGCACCGATCCTGGCAGAAGCTATAAGGAGAATATATACAAATGACTCTGTAAGCGCCCTGTTCATGTAGAATCAGGGCATCACCGGATATTTATACATTCTATTCAATATCCGGCCTTAACTGCAGCGCTTCGGCTAGATGTTTTTCAGAAATATTTTCCATTCCATCAAGGTCTGCAATCGTACGTGATACCTTTATCACGCGTTTGTATGCTCGCATGCTCAGATTGAATTGTTTCATGGCTGAAATAAGAAGAGACCGGCATGAAGGGCTGAGGCTGCAAATTGTGTCAATTTCTTTGTCCGGAATCCTGGCGTTTATGTATCCACGTTCAATCTGCATCTGCCTTGCATTAATTATACTGTCCTTGATCTGGGCCGATGGTATGCCCGGGGCGCAGTTCATTACATTCTCAATTTCTACTGGATCAACCCATACATGCAGGTCGATCCTGTCAAGGAGCGGTCCTGAAAGTTTCGAAAGATATTTTGAAATTTGAGTTGGTGTGCACCGGCACTCTTTTGCAGGATGCCCTTTGAATCCGCATGGACATGGATTCATTGCTGCAATAAGCTGAAATTTAGACGGGAATGTGACCGACAGGGAAGCCCTGGATACGGTTACCTCCCCATCTTCCATGGGCTGGCGCATGGCTTCCAGTGCCGATCTTTTAAATTCCGGCATTTCGTCCAGAAAAAGCACCCCGTTATGAGCCAGTGTAATCTCTCCAGGGGAAGGGTTACCACCTCCTCCTATGAGTCCGGCTTCTGAAATTGATGCATGCGGAGACCTTAAGGGTCTTGCCAATATTATAGAATTTCCGGGTAGTCTGCCAGCGACTGAATAAATTCTCGTACATTCAAGTATTTCCTGCCTTGTAAGAGGAGGAAGTATTGATGGGAGCCTTTTTGCAAGCATGGATTTTCCGGCCCCGGGAGGGCCTATCATAAGCAGGTTGTGTCCGCCGAGTGCGGAGATAATGATAGCCCTTTTGGGTAATATCTGCCCGGCGATTTCCGATATGTCAGGTTCATGATCGGTTTTCTCAGGCAGAAGGATCTCTTTTCGCAGAATCCCTTCAGGATTTTCCTTCAGGATTCTGACGGTTTCTTTGATATCTCTTGAGGGCCATACATGCGTTCCTGAAAGAAGGGCCTCATTCAGGTTTGCCCTGGGGCAGATAACTCCCTTGAGGCCGAGCGATTTTGATAGGAATGCAGCAGATATGGCACCCTTTGTTGACCTTATTGAACCTGTCAAACCAAGTTCTCCGACAAAGAGATATGACGAGGCGGCTTCCCGGGGGACAACTCCCATAGCGGCAAGTATAGCTATGGCAATCGGCAGGTCATACACGCCGCCCTCTTTTTTTACATCCGCAGGGGCAAGATTAACGACAATCCTAAGAGGCGGAAAGTCAAGACCTGAATTGGCAATTGCAGACCGCACCCTGTCCCTGCTTTCTTTAACTGAATTATCTGGCAGTCCCACTATTGAAAAAGATGGCATGCCATGCTTGACGTCGGCCTCAACGGTAATGCCGATTGCATCCGTACCGATAAGTGCTGCTGATTTAACGCTGGCTATCATTTAACTATTAATAATCCCGGGTGGAAGAATGTCTAGGTTTATAGAAAACAAACACCGATGTTTGTGATTAATGTCTTGAGGATTTAAAAAATGTAGGCCGTACTCAAAGAGAAATATAAAGCGTCCTCATAAGCGCTTACTACTGTCGGTTCCAGATCTTCCGTGTCGATCATTTTATAGCCTATAGCTTCTCCGTTTCCGAAAACATACTGGGCGCCAAACGTTGTTATCACATGTTCGGTCTCGATTCCGAAACTTGCGGTGAATCCATAAAGATCAATTTTCGGCAGTTCATTTATTTCATTGGGATTTGCATCAGGTGCGGATGAGAAACTTGTGAAAAAACCGGCGCGGATCGGGTAATTTTTCTTGAAATAATATTCACCGCCCACCTGGATATCAGTTACCGCTTTATGGCTTCGGTCTATGCTGCTGCTGCAGTCAGGCGGAAAACATGCGCCATCTTCTTCAAGCCATTGATAGCTGTGTGCGAAATGGTATGTGATATCCAGTCCTACTCCGTATTCCTTAGGGACATTCAATGATAGTCCCATCTTTATCTGTGCTGGTATGCCGTTGTCCGCCTTCAGATTATCCTCATATACTGAGACAGGAGCATAGTCGCTGCTTGAGTTTCTCACCGCGCTCTCATGAAGAGTGCCGCTGCCTGAAATCCATATCGAAGGTGATGTTATGCAAAGCCCAATATTGAAAATATCCGTCATTTTGTACTGCAAACCTGCAGATACGACAGCGGCATAAACGGAATATTTATAATTGCTTGAGAATGAGTACTCGTAGTCTTTCCAGAACAGGTTCTGAAACTGGCTCGATGTAGTGTATGCACAATAGGCCGAAGCGCCTATGTTCAGTTTGTCCGTTAATTTGTATCCGACAGACGGGCCTATATAAAGGACCTGGAGGCTGTTCGTGAAATTGTAATAATGTTCCTTGTTCTCTCCGAAGAATGATTCGATCTCCTTGGCGGATATCTGCATGGGCACAAATACGGAAAAGGCCAATTTCATCCTGTCATTATAAGGATATATGACACTGATGCCTGTCGGAATTGTGGCAAGGGTGTTTGCTTTAAGGTCCTCTTCAGGATAGAGACTGTCATCTGTTTTTGAATGCTGTATGCCGTAAAGGTTTGCACTTGCAGAAATCGATCCGGTCCTGGAGTCGGCAAGCCCTGCCGGGTTATAATAGCAGGCATCCATCCCCTCGGCATCGGCGCTTACAGCCCCTCCCATTCCAGAGGCCCTGAGTCCCACAATATATGGCTGATAATTTGATTCTCCGGCTGAAAGCATGGCCGGGCATAAAACGAATACCATAATAAGCACCAGATTAAGTTTCCGTTTATACATATCCTTATCTCAAATAATGAATCTGTTTCGAAAACTTACGACATGTCAAAACAGGAAAATAGGGTAAGAATCTGGATTCTTACCGAAGCAGGTGATATCGTCAATTTTTTCAACAGCTTTCCCTCTGAGTACTGAGTAAAGGAACCGTTCCACACCGAGTCCGCCGCCGAACGTCTCGGGGAAATAGGGTCTTCCTTTCGCATCGGTCATTCCTGCTGCTGCCAGGAAGGGGCTGTAACCTGCAAGGGGTTCGATGTTTGTTATATTCCCATCCTTGAAAACAGGCCTTTCGATAAGGATTTTATTGTCGAGCAGCCTTTCAATGATGGGCTCGTAAAGCCATTCGCGGATTGCACCGGACAGGATTTCAAGTGCAGGCATGAATTTACCGGTGTCACGCTGTCTGGCCTTTGCGCAAATATCGTAGTTATATATCATGTCGGATGTGAATGATGAAATAGGAAGCCTGGTGCCGTCAGGCAGAATATAGGGGTATATAAGGTCATAGTTTTCACGCATCAGTCCTGTTACCCAGAAGAACTGTTCATTCGTTTCTTCGCCTGCCATAACCTCCCCCCTGGCCTTGCCGTATCTTTTCAGTATGTCATCATTACGGAATCTCGGGAACGGCTGCCTGGGCACCTCCAGTATTACGCCAAGGGCCTTGAGTTCATCTTCGTTTTTGTCGGCTATTGCACTTGCCATGGCAATAATCATACGCTCGAAGAAATCATATGCCCTTTCTATGTCTTCATTTAATATGGATTTTATCTTTTCAGGTTCGTTCTTGTATTGATCAATCGTAATGCCCCGGTTTCTTTTTACCTCTATATCTATCTGTGAAAAGTCAATCAGGTATTTGCCCCGCTGTTTTCTCTGAGGGCTCTCGATTTCGAGTCTTATGTTCGGAGAATCGACGAATATACCTTTGATCTTAGGGTTAAAGCAAGCCAGGAACTTGTGATATATCATGGAATGAGTCGTGACATAAGGCATGCCCTTGTAGTGAATTGAAGGGACATGCTCCACGTCATGAGCAAGCGGGTCGGTTATAGGGCTCATCAGAATCCGTTCAAGGTTGAAAAGTCCTTCATTTGTAAGAAAATTTGTTGCTGCGGTTACCATTGTGGTCCTGATGGCCATAGCCGAATAGATGGTGTCGCCGATCCATTTGTTGACGTAGTTCTCGCGTACAAAATCTTCGAAAGAAGAGCCTGATTCGATTAACGATGCCTGAAAGTGAAACAGATCCTCACCTATGAATGACATAAAAATCCTCCTCTTTGTAACCTTTTCCAGCTGCAACTGGAAAAGACTTTAAGAAATATTTTTACACATGGCAGCGACAAGTAACAATAAAAAAGTTCTACTTAAGAACAACTAGCCCTTTATCAGGCAGTTGCTCTTTTAAAATCCCATGGGAGTATTTCCTCTTCTCCCCTTTTCCTGAGCGCATAATAGTCGGGATTCCTATTCCATGACTTCAAGGTGTCCTGCCAGAGTGATTCCGGGACCTCTGCAAGCCTGACAATCAATTCAAGGACATGCCTGTCCCCCCGTGCAATGACAGCCTGAAGATATGCCCATTTGGGGCCTTCATAGCTGAGGCGTACATTGCTTTGACGTCTGAGCCCGTCTTCGATCCTTTTGAGTCTCTTCTTTGCATCTTTGATGTCGATCATTTCCATACGCTCGAAATCCGTATTGGGCTTCGGCACGAATGTGTTGACACTGACCTGTATGCTGCCGATTCTTTTATTTCCTTTCG
>CAYNVT010000017.1:0-15097 GCA_964400685.1 uncultured Bacteriovoracaceae bacterium
TGCTTCTTGTGATAGGAGACGGCTCGGTCGGCTTCAATTTCATGGAGTTCGAAACAGCAATAAGAAAATGCCTGCCCACAGTTGTTGTGAACAACAACGACCTTGGATGGGGAATGATAAGACATTCCCAGCAACTCAGAATGGGGCATTCTATAGCATGCGGCACCGAGATCGGCCCTGTAGAATACCAGAAGATGGTAGAGGCGATAGGGGGTCTGGGTATATTTGTCGATAAAATAGAAGACGTAAGACCTGCAATTGAAAAGGCCTTTGCCTCGGGCAAGACCTGCTGCATAAATGTCATGACAGACCCTGCGCCGATAAGCCCGGGAAGTGTTGCTCTGGCTAATATGGGGGCATATAAGGCCTGAACGAGTTATTAAGTTTGTAGCTGATGAGCTGTTAAGATGTCAGAAAAACTAGGGGGACGCGCATCTGCGCGTCCCTGATTCAAATAAAATCAGATTTCCCGGGATAAGGGAGGCAAGGATGAAGGACGAACAGGGCTATCTCGTTTCAAAGCGTTATGCATGGTACGTGTTTTCCCTGCTGTTCCTGCTTTACATGTTCAATTACATGGACAGACAGGTGATCGTATCTCTTTTTCCTTTTTTAAAAGCGGAATGGTCGCTTAGCGATACACAGTGCGGATTTTTCATAGCGGCGGTATATTGGGCGATCATCATTTTCACCTTCCCTATAGCCCTGCTTGTCGACCGCTGGAGCAGGAAAAAATCAATAGGAATCATGGCCCTTCTATGGAGCGCTGCTACGGCGGCCTGCGCTTTTACCGGCAGTTTTACACAGCTTTTTGTTGCAAGAACTGCAGTCGGAATAGGTGAAGCAGGTTACGCCCCGGGCGGAACCGCAATGATTTCTGCGGCATTCCCGGAAAACAAGCGCGCATTTGCGATGGGCTTGTGGAACGCCTCAATTCCTCTTGGCAGTGTGCTCGGAATAATCGGCGGAGGTATGATTGCCGATCATTTCGGGTGGCGGCATGCTTTCGGATGGCTGGCCATTCCCGGGGCAATCGTGGCCCTTCTTTTCTTTCAGATCAGGGATTACAAGACCGTTAATCTTACAAAGACAACAGAGCCGGGCAAAAAAGTTTCGATGGGTTTTAAAGAAATCAGCCGTGATTTTATACACAAGCCGTCGCTCATATTTGCATATCTCGGGTTTGCCGGCAGCGTCTTTGTAACTACCTCGCTTATAAGCTGGCTTCCAACTTATTACCACAGGCTTGAAGGGCTTCCGATGACCCAGGCCGGTACCAAAGGCTCACTTGTTCTGCTTCTTGCAGTGATAGGGACTCCGCTGGGAGGTTTTCTGGCAGACCGCTGGCTTAGGATAAGGGAGAATGCCAGGCCGTTATTTTGTGCTGCTACTTCGGCAGTTACCGCTGTTACGCTTTTCATAGCCTTTTCTGTCGTAGGCGATAATCTGGAATATCCGATACTTCTTTTCGCCGGCATGGCGGGATCGGCTTTTATCCCTGCCGCTGTCGCAATCACTCAGGATGTCGTTCATCCGGGTGTACGGGCGGTTTCCTATTCTTTATGTGTAATCGTTCAGCATCTGCTGGGAAGCGCGCTGGGCCCGATATTTATAGGTGCCATGTCAGATAAATACGGTCTTGTGACTGCCCTTAAATTTCTGCCTATATTTTCTCTGATTGCAGGAATAATGTTCTTCATGGGCTCTTTCTGGTATGTTAGGGACTATGCAAAGACAGAAAAAGTGGCAGTTGAGATCCAGGAATAAAATTTAAGGCAACCCGTACATCGAACGGGTTGCCTGTCTTAAAAGGCTATTCTTCCTCTATTGCTTCGTCATAAAATGAGACGAAGTCGGTGCGGTTCTTGTCGATGAAACTCATGGCCGGGCGCGGATGAATGTTGAGCTGACCTGTGATCATGTATGGGATGTCAAAACCCCATGATATCTTTTGCCTAAGAGGTACGATGTGATCCTGGATGCATTTGATAATCGGCCTTTGATGGAACTTTGGATTCTTGAGAAAACCGAGCAGAAGCTCGATCGGACAGTTACCTGCACCTCGGCCCAACCCTGCAACTGTCGCGTCCAGGAAGCTTGCGCCCAGTATGAGTGCTTCGACTGTATTGGCATATGCCAGCTGCTGGTTGTTGTGGGTATGGATCCCCACCTGTTTGCCTGATGCCCAGGCATATTTAAGATATTTTCGCGTAAGTGCCTGGATGTCTTCCGAATACAGAGCACCGAAGCTGTCGACAAGATAAATGACTTTTACCTCGCTCTGTGCGATTATTTCAAGGGCCTCGTCAAGCTCATGCTCCCTGATCACCGAGATTGCCATGAGGTTAAGCGTCGTCTCATAGCCCTTGTCATGAATGGCTTTTATCATATCCAGGGCAGTGGGGACCTGGTGTATGTATGTTGCCACGCGGTACATATCTATCACGCTCTGGGATTTCTGAAGAATATCCTCATGATAATCCGTGCGTTCGGCATCCGCCATTACTGAGAGCTTCAGGTCTGTCTCGTTGTCGCCCACGATACGCTTGACATCATCTTCGCTGCAGAATTTCCATGTGCCGAATTCGGACGGGGAGTAAATTTTCCTTGAGCCCTTGTAGCCTATTTCCATATAATCGATGCCTGCTGCAACGCAGGTGTCATATATCGCCTTGACGAATACGTCATCGAAGTTGCAGTTGTTGATGAGGCCGCCGTCGCGGATAGTACAGTCAAGCACTTTTATGTCCGGCCTGTAGGTCAGCCAGGTGCCTTTTTTTTCAGTACAGTTGCCTTCTGAGGTTCTCTTTTCCATACAAACTCCCTAATTATATTCTTTCGTAAGCTGTAGTCACATCAAGAGGTGCAAGTTAATACAACTGCCATTTCATCAGATTTTAATCAAGAGTAAAACAATGTAAGGGAATTGATATCAAATTACTTCGCAACTGTTACAAAAAATAGAATCGTCCTTTTTCACTTTATAATGAGTAAAAAGCGTTTTTATCTTCAGGGTATATTCTGAAAGATCAATATTACTAAAACAGTCCTTTTCTATAATAGGCAATGCAATCTCTTTTTCGTCATCGGTTAATGAATAGAAAAGTGTTCTCCATTCATTTGTGTAACCGTTACCTTTAAAGTGAAAACGGTGGAGGATATATTCATCAGGCATATATAACAGTTCAAAATATTTCTCTTTTGTACTTCCAAATGCTTCTTCAAAAAAGCTTCTGCTTCTTCCGATTTTCCCTTTCGTAGAATTTAAAATAATCTGAATTGCTCGGATAAATTTTCTATTCCAATGTTTACCAAGGTAATTTCTATTTTTAAAGAAACCATCATGATCATTAATTGGATTATATTTCATAGGAAAAGAATAAATACTTATATCTAGCTCTTCGGAGAGTTCAATGTTTATTTTCAGTCGCTGATAAAGCTCTATAGGTTCTTCTTTGTAGTTATAAAGCAGATAATTGGAAAGATTTTTAATCCCATATTTTGCTGAGAGGTATACTGCATTCATATACTGTTTTTTGAAATTCATGTTGTCAAAGGCAATACGTAAAGGCTTAATTGGAATTTCACTAAGGAGCCTCATTTTAGCTTCGTCTATTAAACGAGCATCAACACCCTGATTGAAATCGACAAATCTGGTTTTTGGTATTTGTCTAGTGAACTTGTTATAAATGCCAGAAAGCTTGGAGTAGGCTTTGAAGAGTTGTTGTTTGCTAGCAATATAAGAAGGCGAAATATCTAATTCACTAATAACTTTGAGATATTCGTTATAATCTGGCCCTTTCACCCTTCGCACTAGGTCTAAGATTATTTTCTGCGTAAGTTTTCTGTATGCAAAATCATTGATACCTCTTTTAAGATTTTTGATGGCAAGATCGAGTTTATTCGGTTCGATGTGAGTCGCACCTTTGTAAAATCCTGCCCTTTTAATATCTGAGATAATATCTTCAAACCTATCAGAGGCAAGTACATTATTGTCGAGTAAAAGCAATTTCCTTTTGGGTCCGTATACTCGCTCAATTTTTTTTATTTTCCTACTGATCGGAAGGTACGACTTAAATTCGGGTTCAAGTGATGGAACTGCGCAGAAAGGACATTTCCTTTTACAACCACGAGTCATGTACCCGTAGTAAGCATCAGACTCAGGATATTCATAATCAATTTCTTCAAGAATCGAGTAATCAAGAGGTAATTTATCAATGATTATATTATTGTCACTATCAAGTATCTTCGGCTTATCAAGAAGCCCTTTAATTGGTATTATGCCTGTTTCAGCTTCTAGCTCTTTAGCGGCTACAGTTGAAGCAATGCCACCGACAAAGAGCCCTGATTCATCTTTAACTAATATCTTTGCGTAGTTGATAGTATCAACAATTTTATCCCAGTAGAAAGTAAAAAGAGTTGTTACATAGATCCTATCCCATTTAAATTCATCGGGAATTTCATGTTTTTTAATAAATCCATTGTAATGCTTTATCCATTCCAGCAAAGCTGGTTTGAATGAGTGAGTATCAAAGATGAACTCATAACCCTTCACGCTATTTTTTTGAATTATTTGAACTAGGGCTGATTTATAGATTTTCCAGTTTGTACCTGGATCAATCTTTGAAAAACGAGAAACAGCTTCCTCTGCAAAAACATCAAGGATAAGATTTTTTATGTCACCCTTAAAAAAACGTACAGAATCACCACGATCTCTATGATAGGTAGATATCTTCATAAGACCCATGGGGGGGTATTTATTTTTATAGTCAGGTTCGACTAGTAAGATTCTTCTACTCATTTAAATTTTTCTTCAATTTTCGTAATAAGGTTTGTGGCAAGATCAGGGGTAAGGACAATCCTGATTACCTCATATATTTCAGAAACCAACTTGCGTTCTTTCTTTGTAAGTTTTGATAATTTGTCTGTCTGCCAAGTTGGTTTGTCAATATCTGTCTTTTCGATTGTTTTAATGTTGTTAGGTTTATTGCCCACAACTCGGCTGAAGATCTTTTCCAGCGCAGAGTTTGCTTGAGCTTTTTCCTTAATTTTATCTAATTCCTTGACTGCTTTTAAAGCTTCTTCATTACCTTTCTCAATTTTTTTTTGATATTCATCATATTCTTTCGAACTAACGAATCCTGAAGCTGTTTTTTCCTTATATTCTTGTTTAAGTTCATCTAGATTATCTAATTTTTTCTTGGCAGCATTTATCGTTGAAGCTGCATGTGTTAATCTATGAAGATCATTGTCAATAAATGCTTTAACTTCGGTTTCAAAATTCTTTAGCATTGTATTTTCATCAAAATAATCGCGTCTACCATTTGGAACAAGTTCGGGATCTACAATATGTAATTCACCAATGAAATAAAAATGGAAACGGCGATCTTTCCATAAGCGTTGCAGAGTGTCATCCTCACCGATTTGAATATTACCTTTTCTAATGCGAATTCCACGAGCAACGTTACATGCTTGTATTTGTTGTAGAACACTTGAAATTCCATGCCAACCAAAAGCAATTAATTCTTTGCCATCCTTAATCTCAAAGAATTTTATATCTAAGATATCATCAAGAGCTTTTTTAGAGCCATTTGACTCTGTGTATATTTTTGTTGAATATGGTTTATAAATTTGTTCTGTATCGATGTAGATTCTATATTCATCAATATTAATATTCTTTTCTTTGAACTTATCATATATTTGCGACTTGAAAATAAATGTATTTGCGAATGGAACTGGAGCAACCATTGACAAGTAATTTCTAACATATGAAACATCTAGTAATTTATTATTTGTAACACCATTAAGTTTTACTCGAAAATAATGGACATTTTCACTTTCAGAGTTTTCTTGTGAGAATGAAACAACATCAGCAATAAGCTCATGAGCTTCCTTCTTGATATCATAATCAGTTAGAGTCTTTCTTAATAGCTTTGAATTCCATTTCAATATCGATTTTGTTTTTTCATCTTTTGCAGTAGTTTCAAAAACTAATTCATCACAATAAGCTAAACCTCCTAATCTACCAATACCCCGGAAACCTTTCTTTTTCTTTCGGTCCTTCTCGGATTCAGCAATACTAGTAAGCGTATCCCATGCTTTCTCTGCACTCACTCCTGTTGCATTATCTTCAATCACAACACTTTTCTCTCGGTTATCAAATTTGATAAATATTTCACCATCATTTCGTGAATTAAAAAGTCCAAGTTCAACAGCGGTGTCAATTTGATCAGCAGAATTTTGCACATATTCACGGAACATAAACAACGGATTTATATACATACCTGTAGTTAAAATCTCGATTATATTTTTTCCAATTTTTACATTCACAAAATATCCTCTGGTTACTTAAACTGCTTATATACAGGTTTTGGAAACTTGATATTCAACATAGATCTGAATATAGGATTTTGGAGGATATATTCCCCCTGGTTGAGCCGAGTCATCATGTTTTTGTATACATTTGGAACAAATCGATAATCATTTTTTGAAATTTCAATTGCGTTGGTTCGACCATATGCATGTGTAGAACAGTTACCTTTAATTCGATCGTGAATTGCACTTTTGAATTGTTCTGCAGAGAAAAGAATAATGCCCAGAGAACGGCCACGCTCCGTTATATCAATCAATTGACGCAATATAGGTGAATTTTTGGGTATATCGGAAGATGCATACTTATTGAGCTCATCAATAAAGATAATGATTTTTGTTGGTATGTCTGCTTCTTCCACACCCTCTACTTGTCCCAATTTCAAGTCATATATGGCACGTATAACGTCACCAAATACGAAACCTTGCATGTTCTCATCCAGTTTAGCGATATCAATAACATGAATCTGATTTGCACTAATTCCAGAGATAGCTTCTTGAAGTCTTGTTTCTTGATTTTTTGAGTCAACTCTTGATGCAAACATTGGATTTGAAAGTGCTCTATTACATATCCGCTTAAATTTTCTCCAACTGGCTACAGAAATCTCTTTATCTGAACGATTTGATCCTGCTTTACAATATTCATCAATTTCAACCTTGAAATCGTTCCAGTTTCTTATTGTACCAAAACGTCCTTGTTCAGACTGAATATAATTACAAATTGAATCCATTGTCTGACTCGGATCATCAATGTTTGAAAAAAGCATATCAAGACTACCCTTGTCATTTTCATAAATATACTTGTAGAAATATGCCTTTTTATCAGCAAGTTGAGAATCTACAAGTTCCTTGCTTGCATACGTACTGGAACCAATTACTGAGTAGGGATAATAGTAATTAACCTTTTTAAAAGGTGATGCCTCCATTCCGAGCATTTCGTAAATGCGCCGATCAGTATCATCCAAGTCAACATTAGTTTCGTCTATAGCGAGAAGATCCCTTCCTTTTACATTGAGAACAACAAAAGCAACACTATCATCTTTTAAATCATCATCGTCATCCGATAGGTTGAGGAATTTTTCTTGAATAGATTTCAATAAAAACATTGTATAAGATGTTTTTGATGCAAGACCTGAAATACCAGAAATATTGAGATGGGCACCTTCAGGTCCAATAATAAATTTAGAATTAAAATGAACAGGTAATGTAACTTTTTCCTTACCTTCGTACTCATACATTTCAATATATCCACATGGTAGCTTATTTTTAATATTGCTCAAACCAAGAGCTTGTTCAATTTCAACTTTGTCAGCAAGACTTACAGAGCTTCCATCAAGAACTGGTGTATAAACGTTCCCTGTATTTCCAACAACTCTGGCTCGTACATAATTCATACCTATTCTATGAGTATTTATATTACTTAATACGTCACCAAAGTCATTCGAGACAAAACTGCTCAGATAACTTGCTGTATCCGTTATATGAGAAATCTCCTCGACTACGCCGAAGGTTGTCGAATCATTTAAATGCTCTACCTTGACAACATCAAATGGGCTTAAAATCCGATCTTTCATTGTCCAGAAACAGAATTCATCGATTGTTGTTGGGATCTTTTCAGTAGCAGACACTTTACCAATTATTTTCATCAGCCTCTCCTAATCTGTCAAAGCGCACTTAAGAAAAAATTATCGCTTAAAAATCTGCTTTTTATAAAACTTTCAGTTAAATAAACTGGATAAAGATGGTTGGCCCATCGAGTATCCTTTCCATAAGCAACGGGGTTCCTTTCGTTAATGAGATTTGCACTTATCAGGTCAACTTCTTCAGTATTCAATCCATTCCTAAGCTCATCGTCTGTAACTATGATTTTCTCGACTTTAATAACTCCATCAAATGGACTGATTGTATGTTTTACTTCACGAATACGGATATACCAAGCAGACAAGTAAACAGCTCCATCATCTCCATATGACCGTTTGGATTCAAACATAAAGGCTGGAGTCCTATTGTAAAGTGGAAGTGATGCTATCTTAGCGGCATTGCTCTTTCCTTTACTATCTACGCATATTTCAGGGTCAAATCTTTTTGAGACTCCAACCACTCGGCGATAACTGCTTTTAATCAACGAAATATCACGGTGACTACCGATTTTCATCTTCTGGTATTCGATAGACCCATCTTTTATCAAGTAGCTATCTACGTGGAGTAAATTTTCTTTTGTCATCTGAACAACTATCATTTTCTCAAAATTAATCATTTCATCGTGTATTTTTGCAATGGCTAAGTTTTCATAGTTAGCATCTTTTATGTCAGCGTAAGTAAGTATCTTATCAAGCTCTAATTTAAGAATTTTGAAGTTCGATGTTGTATTAATCTTTTCTTTAATTTCACTAAAGAATTTGTTGCCCAATCCATCTTTGTCAGCAACTTGAGTAATACATAGAACAATTTGCTTTTCGTATTTGTGCACAGTAAACTTGTCTGGATTTTCTCTTTCACAACAAGCAACGGCAACCTGTCCAGCAACAACAGGGTAAATACGGTTTCCGTATGCAATATCATCAATTTTATAAGTCCTTCTAGAGCCATCAAGAAAATAACGAAATAATGGTGGGTTTGTGCACAATGAATCAGCAAAACCTTTAAGGTCTTTTTGCGTTTTTATATGTTCCGTTTCACCATATTGTTTGGGATGGAATTCTTGGTTATCTTCGTAGGGGTAATCAGGTGAAGTATATTCTTCATAACAATACTTGTGAGACTTGTAACTTTTTCCGCCAGTTTCTTTCTCGATAATTTTTAAGACCCGATCTGGCATGGGATTTCTCAAAACAGAAAAACCGCCATGCATTTATGTATATTGCTTGACGGTTCGTTGTTTATAAACATCTATTCCCTTCCCTAACACATTAAAAATTAATATATAAAATACTGTGATTTATTAGTAATGTAAAGCGCTAAGCCACAACATATGCAACTCTAACTGTTTACAACCAATGAATATTTTGATTCAGTTTTCCATCGCCAAATAGAATAAATTTAAATTACAAAGCAGACCGCGAATCGCTCATATTCTGCGAATTTATTCCAGTTCGCATTCAAGATGATACCGAGGCGGCAAGGAGGAAGCGACGCAGGTGTACTATTATAGTACTCCGAGGAGCATTCCGACGCAGCCAACAAAGATAGCGCTTGAATGCGAATTGGAATTATCATCCGACCGTGATCCGCACCTTTAGAATGCGGTTTCTCCTCATGCGTTCTATGCCCAGCCTCAGGTTCTGCCATTCTACGTATTCCCCTTCCTTGGGTATCCTGTCGAGCTGTGAATAAATAAGGCCCGCAACCGTATCTACTTCTTCGGGAAAATCGCGGTCGATGATGCGCTCGATATCCCTCAGAGGAATGCTTCCATTTACTATGTATGTATTCTGCCCAACGGGCATGATGCCTTCAACCGGAGGGTCGTGCTCGTCCGAGATATCGCCTGTTATCTCCTCGATAATATCTTCGAGTGTGATAATGCCCTTTACCGTGCCGAACTCATCTACCACAAAGGCCAGATGGCTGCGGGTCTTCTGAAAGTCTATGAGCTGCCTGGAGGTTGACTTTGTTTCAGGTACAAAATGTGCTTCTCTTAAACAGTCCCGCAGCGAAAAGGCATCTTTATTTCCGAAAAACCTCCATGCATCCCTTGTATGGAAATAGCCTATGATATTATCGGTTGTGCCTTCATAAACAGGATAGCGGGCATATTCCTCGGCTGTAACGATCCTTATGATGTCATCTAGCGAGGTGTTAACCGGGAAAGATACCACATCACTAAGCGGTATCAAGGCCTTGCGCACGGGTACGGTATCAAGGTCGATGACATTCATCAGCATTTTCGCCTTGGGTTCGGTAATGACACCCTCTTTGTGTCCAACATAAATGGCTGAGCCGATGTCTTCTTCCGTTATATTCTGTCCGTGCGAATCGGGGTTGACGCCAAATAGCTTCGCAATTCCCATCGATAGGAAGTTGAGTATGTACACCAGGGGCCTTAATGCAATTATCAGCCACTTCATGGGGGTTGCGATGAGAAGCCCCAGGTCATCTGCTCTGTAAGCGGCAATGATTTTGGGTGTTATCTCACCGAATACCAGTATCATGAAGGTCATTATGGCAGTCGCATATAAAATGCCTTCGCTGCCGAACATTACTACCAGTACAGCTGTTGCCAGGGCTGAACTCAGGATGTTAACAAAGTTGTTGAGCAGGAGCAGGGTGCTCAGAAGTCTGTCAGGTTCCTTTATTATCTCATCGAGTCTTCTGGCGGAATGGTTTCCCTCTTCCGCCATATGGCGTATTCTTACCCTGTTGACGCGCATAAGGGACGTCTCGGCGGCTGAGGTCAGCGCGCCGATTATCAAAAGAATCACAAGCGGAATAAGAAAAAAAAGATTCTCCATCAGTCCCCTCTGTCAGAAGAGCTTTAACTGTTCTTTTCGGCGAACGGGTGTTTGATCATTAATTTCCGAGGGTTCATATTCAATCTTCTGCATTTTGTAAGGTTCGCCCTCTAGTGCGCTTATAATACCGAACAATCCGTCATAGCCGGGTTTTCTGCTGACCCTTCCTGAGCGCATGTTCGAGACCGCAAGCCCCAGCTTTTCATTGGAAGCCTTGACGATGTCTTCAAGAGAAACATCAAGGAGGATTTCAAGCTCGGGGCCGAGCTTTTTTATCAGGGATTCATAAAGCCTCTCAACCTTGGCCGATGCAGGCCCGACATCGAGGCATTCTCCGAGCAATTCTTTCAGAGGGATTGCATAATTAAACGGTTTTTCTTTTGGCGATGTGCCCTTGATCCTGTCAGCCAGCTCATGGACACGGTATTGAACGCCTATCGTCAGAGGCTTGCCGCAAACAGGGCATCGGCCTTCAAGCCTTTCAGTCTCGCATGGTTCGAGAACTACACCGCAGTCGCGATGACCGTCCAGGTGGTACTTGCCTTCCTCCGGGAAAAATTCGATTGTGCCCGCAAGACCTGAGCCTGTTTTCATGGCGTTCAGCATTTCGTAATAGCCCGGTTCACAATCGAAGACAGTCGCCTCCCGGCCCAGCTTGTCTGCGGAATGCGCATCCGAATTCGAGACGAGAAAATAGCTATCCAGACTTTTTACCATGCGGTTCATGGTCGGGTCGGATGAAAGCCCTGTTTCGCAGGCGAAAATATGATGAGCAAGGTCGAGGTAGCAGTCTGAAATAGAATCAAATCCCGATTTCGAGCCGAGAGCCGAAAACCAGGGGGTCCATATGTGTGCCGGTATAATAAAGGCATATTCGCTTGCCGTAAGTACAAGCTCAAGAAGGTTTCTCGAACTCATACCGATTATCGGCCTGCCATCCGACTTTATGTTGCCTATTTTAGAAAGCGCGCTGCTGATTTTTTTTGCCGTTCCCATATCCGGGGCGCCTACCAGATGGTGCACCTTTCTGACCCTGCCATCCTGTTTATAAATGGTGCTGATTTCGGCTGTGAGCATAAAGGATGTCTCTTTATGGCCCGGTAGAGAATAAAGCCCGCTTCCTGTTTCCCTGAGTCCGGCATCGACCTCCTCAAGCCAGACGGGGTGGGTGAAGTCTCCGGTCCCTATGACCCTTATGCCTTTAACCTCGGCTCCTTGTGCCAGGGCCTCAAGGTTGAGCGCCCTGCTGGTCGCGCGTGAAAACCTGGAATGTATGTGAAGATCTGCAAACAGTCTCATCTAATCACCTTGTTTCCCAAACGGGCTTTATGGTATTTTAAATTTCATGAAAGCGAAAACACTGATTCTTTTCGTTATAACGACACTTGTTTTCTTAGCATGCTCAAAGGCCAATAACAATACTCCGGGACATAATACGGCTTCGGGAGGTATGCCCGCATACGGCGATGTCTTTGTAGATTCTTCCATAGGCGATGCCTCCAACCTCATTACAATGCTTGCCACGGATGGCGCATCCCATGAAGTAGCAGGCAATATCTACAACGGCCTGGTGAAATACGACAAGGATTTCAATATAGTCCCTGATCTGGCCGAAAGCTGGGAGATAAAAAACGACGGCAAGACAATAATCTTTCACCTGAGAAAGAACGTGCTCTGGCATGATGGAAAGCCATTCACGGCCAGGGACGTTATGTTTTCCTATAAGATAATAATCGACCCCAAAACACCCACGGCATATGCGGAAAAATATAAAGAGGTGAAGTCTGCGAGAATCATCGATGATTACACCTTTGAAGTTAACTATGACAAGCCATTTGCACCGGGGCTCATCAGCTGGGGGGCTTTGCAGGCCCTCCCCGAACACCTGCTCAAGGGTAAAGACATAACGACAACCCCACTTTCGAGGGCCCCGGTTGGAACAGGACCCTTTAAATTCAAAAGCTGGAAGACTGGCGACAGGATAGTTCTTGAGGCGTTTGATAGATATTTTGAAGGCAGGCCCTATTTTTCAGGAATAGTGTACCGTGTGATACCTGACCAGGCGACACAGTTCATGGAACTCAAAGCCAGGAATATCGACATGATGGGCCTGACGCCGCTTCAGTATATCAGACAGACCGAAACGCCTGATTTTGAAAACAACTACACTAAATATAAATATCTTGCCGACGGCTACACATACCTTGCATTCAATCAGAGAAGACCGCCTTTCAACGATATAAAAATCAGGCAGGCGATAGCCTATGCAATCGACAAAAATGAGATTATCAAAGGTGTGCTCATGGGTCTTGGCATGGAGGCTACCGGACCGTATAAACCGGGAACCGTCTGGTATAATCCAAATGTTCAAAAATATTCCTATAACCCAGCTAAGGCTGTTGAACTGCTCAGGGAGGCGGGCTTCGCGGATTCCAACAATGACGGGATCGTAGAGAAAAAAGGCAAGCCTTTCGAAATCACAATTATTACAAACCAGGGCAACTCTCTGCGCGAAAAGGCAGCGCAGATAATTCAACAGAGACTCGGCAAAGTTGGCATCAAGGTAAATATAAGGACCATCGAATGGACTTCTTTTATCAAGGAATTCGTTGATAAGTATAACTTCGATGCGATTATCCTGGGTTTTAATATCCTGCAGGACCCTGATTGTTATGCGGTCTGGCATTCCAGTAACGCCATTCCGGGCAATCTCAATCTGGCCAGCTTCAAGAATTCCGAGGTGGACAGGCTCATAGACGAAGGCAGGCACACATTCGATGAAAAGAAAAGGAAGGCTTGCTATGACAGGATTCAGGAGATACTGGCTGAAGAGCAGCCTTTTGTTTTCCTATATGTCCCCTACAGCCTTCCTATAGTCAGCTCGAGGATAAAGGGGATAGTGCCTGCACCCGCCGGAATCAGCTACAATTTCATAAAATGGTATGTCCCGAAAGATTTGCAGAAGTACCAGGTAGTACCGTGATATGCTGAAATACCTCTTAAAGCGCTTTTTAATCCTGATTCCCACTTTCATCGGAATCACGATAGTCTGCTTTGCCGTCATACACCTGGCGCCCGGTGAGCCCACGGCATTGCAGTCGGAGCTCAATCCCGACATCTCGAAGCAGGCGATAGAACGCATGAAAGCTCATTACGGACTGGATAAACCCGTTTATGTCCAGTACGCACTGTGGATGAAAAACCTTGCCAGGCTTGATTTCGGAAAGTCTATTTCCTCTGATGAAAGGCCGGTATGGGACAAGATAAAGGAAAGGCTGCCAATAACAATCTATATAAATATTTTAGCCCTTTTGCTTGAATTCCTCCTGGCCATACCGCTCGGAGTCCTATCTGCCGTCAAACGGGGGAGTCTGTACGACAGGGCGGTTACGGTAATTGTCTTCATAGGATTTTCAATGCCCGGATTCTGGCTCGCACTTATCTGCATGGACTTTTTCGGCGTCAGGCTTGGCTGGCTTCCGATTTCGGGTGTCATTTCGCCGGATTTCTCGCAGCTGGGGGCGGCGGGAAAAGTATGGGACGTAACAAAGCACCTTATGCTGCCTGTCTTTATTTCAGCCTTCGGCTCGCTTGCAGGATTGAGCCGCTACATGCGCGCAAGCATGCTTGAGATTGTGAAGCAGGACTATATCCTGACAGCCCGGGCAAAGGGCTTGAGCGAGTTTGCGGTCATTTACAGACATGCCATGAGAAACGCCATGCTGCCGGTCATAACGATCCTGGGGCTGTCCATTCCCGGGCTTATAGGCGGCAGCGTAATTTTTGAGAGCATATTTGCCATCCCGGGTCTGGGGCAGCTGTTCTACC
Organism: uncultured Bacteriovoracaceae bacterium; assembly: GCA_964400685.1. Lineage (GTDB taxonomy): Bacteria > Desulfobacterota > Desulfomonilia > UBA1062 > UBA1062 > DATCTV01. Next base: position 14,649 of record CAYNVT010000017.1, read on the forward strand.
AGGCTATTATGATGCGGGACTACAATATGATAATGGGAAGTCTTACAATAGGCGCCGTTCTGACGCTATTAGGAAACCTAGTGGCCGATATTGCCTACAGTATTGCAGACCCGAGGATAAGGGTGAAGTAATGGGATTCTGGAAGCGGTTTTTGAGAGATAAACTGGCCATTGCGGGACTTGCCGTGGTGCTTGCCTTTTTTGCCGTTTCTGTACTCGCTCCCGCCATTGCACCATATGATCCCGGCAGAATCGACGTAAATAATATCCTTTCACCGCCCTCGGCAGGGCACCTTCTAGGAACAGACGACCTTGGAAGAGACGTATTTTCCAGGATGGTTTACGGGGCCGGGATTTCGCTCAAAGTGGGATTCGTGGCGGTCGGAATCGCCGTCCTGATCGGTATAATCCTGGGTGCGGTCTCGGGCTATTACGGCGGCTGGATAGATG
>CAYNVT010000017.1:15107-47216 GCA_964400685.1 uncultured Bacteriovoracaceae bacterium
GATATAATGCTCTGTTTTCCGTCATTCTTCCTTATCCTTTCCGTGATAGCCTTCCTGGAGCCGAGCATCTTTAACATCATGGCGGTTATCGGGCTGACGTCATGGATGGGTATAACAAGACTTGTACGCGCTGAATTTCTGAGCCTGAAAGAACGCGATTTCGTTCTCGCGGAAAGGGCGATCGGTGCTGGAGCACCCAGGATCATATTCATGCACATTCTTCCCAATGCGCTGGCTCCTGTGCTTGTATCTGCAACACTTGGCGTTGCAAGCGCAGTGCTTACGGAGAGCGCGCTTTCATTCCTGGGGATCGGCGTTCAGCCGCCGATACCAAGCTGGGGAAATATGCTGACACAGGGTAAGGAAGTGCTGGGTGTGGCCTGGTGGATGTCCGTGTTCCCCGGTATAGCAATATTGCTTACGGTGCTCGGGTATAATCTTCTGGGAGAGGGCATCAGAGACGCTATCGATCCCAGGCTCAAGGGATGATTAAATCGCTCCTTGAAATTATTTATGTGTTGACACAAGATGTTTATAATAAACCGCATTATGGAGATTATAAGTGAAAATACTTGAAGACAACCCTGAGAATATTGAAAAAGCCGAACTAGTTGTCGGGATGCCTTCCTTGAATGAGGCCGGGACAATAGCAAACGTTGCCGCTCAGGCGGCAATCGCTCTAAGCGAGCATTTTTCTGAATATTCATCAGTGATAATAAATTGCGACAACAACAGCACGGACGGCACAAGGGAAGCCTTTATGAACGCCGAAACCGGTGCCATACCTAAGATATACATAACCACACCCGAGGGCATAAAGGGCAAGGGAAACAATATCAGAAACCTCTTCAAAAAGACCCTGGCTCTTGATGCAAAGGCGATAGTGATAATCGACTCTGACCTTAGGAATATTTCACCTCTATGGATAAAAAAGCTGATTGAGCCACTTTTAAAGGGATTTGAATATGTGACATCCCTGTACATGAGACACAAGCATGACGACCTTCTGTGCTCTCTATTTTCCTATCCATTGACCAGATGCCTTTACGGCAGGCGTGTAAAACAGCCAATGGGGGGAGAGTTCGGTCTGTCGGCGGCAATGGTGAAGGAGGTCCTTAAAAGCCCTCTCTGGAATGAGGACGTATCACAGTTCGGCATTGATTTGTGGATGACAACAATTGCAATAAACGAAGGAATGCAGATATGCCAGGTATATCTCGGGGCGCCTAAGCTCCATCACGCCAGGGATTATATAATGGAGATCACCCCCCTTTTCAGGCAGACAGCCTCGACCGTTTTTTCAATGATGGAACCGTTCAGCAGAGGTTGGTCCATGACAAAATGGAGCAAGCCAACCGCAATATTCGGTTTTGATGAAGGCGAAATACTTATGCCTCCTGAGATAATGGTTAGCAGGGAAAAGTTGTATTACAGGTTTAAAACCGGTTTTTCCGACAACTGGGATGCTTACCGGGCAGTGCTTTCGGGTGAGAATTTCCAGAAATTAAGAGAGATTGCATCGCTTGAAATGGACAGTTTCGAAATGCCTTCAAGCCTTTGGGCGAGGATTCTTTTCGATTTTGCAATCAGGTTCAATCAAAAGACCTGTGACAGACCTAAAACAATGGAGTTCCTGTTTAAAATGTATCAGGGAATGGTTCTGTCGTATGTCAACAAAACAACATCGATGAATAATTTGCAGTCTCAGGAGATTGTTGAAGAAATCTGCCTGCAGCTTGAGCAGACAAAACCGTATCTGGTCGACCGCTGGAAGAAATAGGGAGGAAGAAGATGGCCAAGATTCTTATAGTGGATGACGAGAAGCATATCCGGTCGCTGTATTCTGACGAACTCAGAGAAGAGGGTTATGAGGTAGCCACCGCACCCGATGGAAATGATATCTATAACCTCATTGAAAACGAAAAACCCGATGTTATCCTTCTTGATATTAAATTGGCCGACAGCAACGGTCTTGATGTCCTGCAACAGATCAGGAACAAGTATTATAATCTGCCGGTTATCCTGTGCAGCGCATATGGAAGTTTCAAGGTCGATATCAAGGCTATTGCGGCTGATGCGTATGTCGTCAAATCCGCCGACCTGTCCGAACTCAAGAAAAGGATCGCCCAGGTGCTGGAAGCAAGCGCTTCACTTAAAGGGGGCTGATAAATGAACAAAGCTGATCTGCATGTACATACAAGGGCATCCGATGGAGACCTGAGTCCGGAAGAAATCGTAGAGCTAGCCGGGAGAAGGGAGCTTCTTGCAGTTGCCATCACTGACCATGATACGATAACAGGAGCACCTCTTGCTCTGCAGGCAGGCAAGAAGCTTAATGTAAATGTCATTCCCGGCATAGAAATAAGCGCGGTGTATGACCCGGGAACGCTTCATATGCTGGGTTATTTCAAAGAGTTCCCGTCGGGCCTTGAGAATGATCTGGAAAAAATACAGAAAGGGAGGCTCGACAGGTTTCCCAGGATAATCGAAAGGCTTAACAGTATCGGGTTAGATATAACCATTGAGGATGTCAGCCTAATTGCAGGTGATGCGCAGATAGGAAGGCCTCATATAGCAAAGGCTCTTATAAAAAAAGCTTATGTGAAAGATTTCGACGAGGCTTTCGACAAATACCTGGGAAAAGGAAAGCCTGCCTATGTGGAAAAGGAAAAACTCACATGGGAAGAGGCAATAGGGCTTATCGGAAAGCATGAGGGCATATCCGTCCTGGCCCATCCGTTCACCCTCGAGCTTGCAGACAATGACCTTAAAAATCTCATCCACAGCATGAAAGCAGCTGGATTGAGCGGCATTGAAGTCTATTATCCTGAACACTCGCATGAACAGGCAAAACTGTATAAATCCATTGCCGGGGAGGCAGGACTCATCCTGACAGGCGGTACCGATTTTCATACCCATGAAAGGGGTGCATCGCTCGGTGATTGCGGAATAGGCGAAGAAGGCCTGAAAATTATTCTGGAACATCTCGATTATCACTGATTCTAATACAACCAAGGAGAAGAAATATGTTTTCAAACGGGGTTCTCGAACAGATAGGAAACACACCGATTGTCAAACTTGCAGCATCTACAGGTGCCAATATATATGCCAAAGCCGAGTATTTGAACCCGGGCGGAAGCATAAAGGACAGGATTGCACTTTTTATGATCGATGATGCACTAAGAAAGGGGCTCCTTGACAAAGACACCATTATAGCCGAACCGACTTCAGGCAATACCGGCATAGGCATTTCTCTGGTGGGAGGATTGATGGGGTTTAAAGTTATTATTGTGATGCCTGAGAATATGAGCCAGGAAAGGAGAAAAATTATACATGCCCTTGGTGCAGAGCTTGTACTGACACCTGCTGAAGAAAGCCTTGAAGGTGCAATTAAAAAGGTTAATGAAATAAAGGAAACATACGGCAATGTCTTCATTCCGAATCAGTTCGAAAATAAAGCAAATCCGCTTGCCCATTATATTACTACCGGACCCGAGATATGGATGCAGCTGGGCCGTAAGGTGGACATGTTCGTATCAGGACTCGGCAGTGGCGGAACACTTCAGGGTGTGGGGAAATTTCTGAAGGAAAGAAATCCGTCAACAAAGATTGTCGCGGTTGAACCAAAGAACGTATCCGCCCTGCTGGGCCATGAGCCCGGGCTTCACAGGATTGAAGGCATCGGGGATGGTTTTATCCCCCCCGTACTTGATTCATCCATCATAGATGAAATTGTCGAGGTCGACGATGACGATGCGGTTGAAACGTCACGATTGCTTGCCAGAAAATCAGGGCTCCTGGTGGGGACTTCTTCAGGTGCAAATGTATGGGCGGCTATGCAGATGGCGAAAAAACATGGAAATCAAAAGGTTATAGCTACGATACTTGCAGACAGGGCGGAGAGATATTTCAGTACAAGTCTTATATAGAATTCAAGGAAAATAAATTCCATTTTCATTGATATTCTTTGCCCTGCATATAAGTTATTATTTGATTTTAAGGTTTTTAAGCAAGGAATTTAGCAATGTTACAATTTCCTTGGCTTTTGGCATTAACATTGCTACTGTTTAATATGTAATAATGTCTTTAGGAGGAAAATATGAAAAGATTTGTTACATATACCATAATCTGTGTGCTCTTTGCTGTAATGTTGATGGGCGCAAGCACCTGTAACCTTATGACATTGAAGGTTTTTACAAACAATAGCGACTGTGAGACTGCGACTGCAACAATGATTTTATCTTATTATAATGGCAGCCCGATAGGAGTACCGCAAACATTTACATTTTACGATCCCGGGTTTGGACCATACACCGCACCTGGACCATCGGATGGGACTTCATACAGCTTTTTGCCTCCGCTGAACTATATTGTAACAGTTCAGGATCCTGGTAATGGTTTAACGGCACCGGCTGGAATCAATATACCAAAGACAAAGGCATCCGGGATTGTAGAGGTTTATGCACCGTTCAGATACAAGGATGCGGATTCTGCTCTGGCGGTCTGGAGCCTTGACGGCGATGGACTGAATTACGCAACAGACGGTACAGGTTCATCGGTAAATACCTTAGATATACCTGCCGAAGGGATCTCCTGGATAACATATGCAAATTCGACTACCGTATTTCCTGAAGGTTCAAGAGATCACTATGGTATAAAAATCAGCAGCAGCGCCACATCAGCACCTTCAGCAACTGTTGATTTCACCGGGGCTAAAGGTGTTACTCTTGAAATGTGGGTTAATGCGGATGCTGTATCAGGTTATGGATTCAACCTGTTCCAGATCGGAGACAGTCTGTCAGGATATTTTGACAGCAACGGTATTTCATTTACTGCCGGTACGACAACAATAGCAGCAGAATCTACATTTACTTCCGGGACATGGTATCATGTTGCATTTTTATACTCGAATGCTTCCATGAAGATTTATTTTAACGGCAGGGAAGTGGCTTCGGCAGCTGTAGTTCCAACTGGGCTTACGCCGGCAGGGAGTACTCTGGTATATGTCGGCGGGAACGCAACGGTTCCTTCAGTTAATCTGAGTCTGGATGAGGTTAAGATTTTCGGTTACGCAGCCAGACAGATAAATATCTCATATGATGCCCTGATAGTACCTGAAGATACTGACAAAGACGGTATATGGAATGCAAAAGACAATTGCCCTAACCTGGCAAACCAGGATCAGTTGGATACAGATCGCGATAATATCGGCAATGCATGTGATACTGACGATGATGAAGACGGCGTTTCTGATGCTTCTGACAACTGCCCGCTATCTCCCAATATAGATCAGCTTAACAGCGACAGCGACAGCCTGGGGAATGCATGCGACAATTGTCCTTTAGTAACAAATCCCTTACAGGAAGACGCAGATGGTGACGGTTTCGGAGATGCATGTGACAACTGTCCGACAATATACAACCAGGGACAGGAAGATACCGACCATGACGGTATCGGCGATCTCTGTGATCAGAACTAATTAATTAATTTAGGATTTAATATAAAAGAGGGACTTACAAGTCCCTCTTTTTTTATTTTTTTTCAGCAATGATTTATTACGGAAGGATAGAAATCTCGACACGGCGGTTCATGGCCATGCCTTCTTCGGTGCTGTTCGCCGCAATCGGTCTTGTGTCCGCATAAGCTATTGCGCACATTTTATCCCTGTTCAGGCCCCCCGTTTCAAGGGCTTCCAGTACTGATATGGCTCTTGTCTGTGAGAGGTACCAGTTATTCGGATATGTTTTTCTAAGGCTCTCAGGAATCGGTGATTTGTCTGTGTGGCCGCCGACCTCGATATATGCAGGGTCTACCTGTTTCAAACCATTTGCGATTTTAGAAATAAGCCTTTCGCCCTTTGGTTCCAGCCATGCGCTTTTAGGGCCGGCAAAAATTTCTTTCTGCGGTATTATTATCTTTATTTTATTATTGGTTTTAACAATGAAAACCTGTTTTGCTTTTCGCTCTTTATCAAGCAGATTCAGTGTATATTCATATGCCTTTACAGAACGGCTGCTGGTATCTGTTCTTTCCTGGATTATAGTCTTATAGCTGGACATCTGCTGAAGAAGCGTCTTGCTGTACTGCAGAGCTTCGAGGTTCCTGTCAAGAAGCCCCTGCATATCCTGAAGGCATTGATCCTTATCGATTTTTGACTTTTTCAGTTCTTCTTCGAGGGCTGTAATTCTGGCCTTCATTATCGTATTATCCTCGGAAACTACGGCGCATGCCTGTTCGCATACTAAAAGCTGAGTCTCAATTGTTTTATATTCAGATGCCGAATGTTTGTGTGCGCACCCTGTAATTAATATAAGGATGGGAAATATTATAAGATAACGGTTCATATTTTACCTGCCTTGAGGAAAATACCCCTAAACAAAAATTGTGTCAACGTGAAGGGGTAATCAATATCTTAGTATAACCATTAAGGTATCATCGCTATAAAGCGGTCAGTATGTGAGGTCCATCAGGGGTTATGGCAATCGTATGTTCGAAGTGTGCAGACAATCTGCCGTCGGCTGTCAGTGCAGTCCATTTGTCTTTTAATATCCTGATCTTCCACGTACCCTGGTTTATCATGGTTTCTATTGCAAGGGTCATTCCTGTTTCCAGAAGAGGTCCGGTGCCTTTTTTCCCATAATTGGGAATCTGTGGTTCTTCATGAAGCCTTTCTCCAATGCCATGGCCCACAAAATCCCTTACAACTGAATATCCGGCATCTTCGGCAATTTTCTGAATTGCCGAAGATATGTCATAAAGCCTGTTTCCGGGAATTGCCTGCTCAATGCCAGCATGCATGGCAGCCTCGGAAGTTCTCATAAGGGCTTTGGCATGAGCTGGCACTTCCCCAACGGGCAGGGTAATTGCGGCGTCAGAGTAAAACCCGTTCAATAAAACACCGACATCGAGACCTATTATGTCTCCTTCCTTCAGCTTCATCTGGCCCGGTATACCATGAATTATACAGTCATTGATAGATGTGCACAGTGTTGCAGGATAACCCCTGTAACCCTTAAATGCAGGTTTCGCGTTGTTCATTTCTATGAACATTTCTGCCTCTGAATCCAACTGGGCTGTTGTTATGCCCGGCTGTACCATCGGTTTGATATGTTCAAAAAGCATTGCAAGGATTTTCCCTGCTTCTCTCATTTTTGTTATTTCAAGGGGGGTCTTTCTTGGTATCATCAGTTCAGGACCTTCTTCAGCGGATATTCAATGATTCCTTTTGCCCCGGCTTTAAGGAGTTTAGGTATAAGATCCCTGGCCTGCGATTCCTTGATTATTGTTTCAACCGACAGCCAGTTTTTGTCATGAAGAGTGGAGACAGTTGGTGATGTCATTGCAGGCAGCATCGATATAATCTCATCTCTGCCTTCTACGGGAACATTCATTTTAAGGCCTGTCATGTCTGATGCAGCAAGTGCACTTTTAAGCATCATCGAGACCTGTTCGATTTTGTTTCTTTTTGCCTCATCTCCCCAGGATTCCCTGTTGGCAATTATTTTTGTGTTTGTGATAAGAAGGTCCTGCAATATCTTCAGATTATGGGCTTTTATTGTCGATCCTGTTTCGGTTACCTCAACGATGGCATCAACCAGTCCGTCTACAACTTTTGCCTCTGTTGCTCCCCATGAAAATTCGACGTCGACATTGATACCGCGTTCAGTGAAGTATTTCTTTGTGTAATTGACAAGCTCGGTAGCTATTTTTTTACCTGCAAGGTCTTCAGCCTTTTTTATATTCGAGTTTTCCGCCACGGCCAGCACCCATCTTGCCGGTTTGGCCGTCGCCTTTGAGTAAACAAGGTCTGCGACTATCTCGACATCACTTTCATTTTCCAGGATCCAGTCAAGCCCGGTCAAAGCCATATCAAACAGGCCGTTCTCAACATATCGGGATATTTCCTGCGCACGCACAAGTGCGCATTCGATCTCCGGGTCATCAATTGTCGGAAAATAACTGCGAGAGCTCGGGACAATTCTCCACCCGGCGTCCTTGAACAGGTCTATAGTAGACTGCTGAAGGCTGCCCTTAGGTATTGCAAGCCTTATTATGCTCATTTTTTATAAACCTCCTTTGGATTAAAAATCCGTATGCCGTCTGTTATGAGTTCATTGTCTGAGGCTTTTCTATAAAAGCATGTCCTGTATCCTTCGTGACATGCGGCATCACCTATCTGTTCCACTTTGATAAGCACAGCATCACGGTCACAATCAACCCTTATCTCATGGACAATCTGGACATTTCCGGATTCTTCACCTTTTCTCCATAATCTGTTTCTTGAACGGCTGAAATAACAGGCCCTTCCTGTTGTAAGAGTTTCTTCAAAGGCCTCTTTATTCATCCATGCGATCATCAGAACTTCGCCGGTTTTGTAATCCTGTGCAATTGCCGCAACAAGTCCGCCTGATTTTTCATAATCTAACTCAATGCTCATATTATGCCTCCGTTTATCAGCGCTTAACAAATAAGCTCCTGGCGGTCAAGAATTCCATCCTTTATGAATATATTTATTCCATTATTCTCATAAAACGGCATGTCCATTGAATGTGCTTGACATAGTCCTGAAATGGCTTATATTTTTCCACTAATGCCGTACATCAAGGAAAAAAGGATATTCGAACGTATTCCGGTGCCCAATGTCTTTGGTCTGGTAGAGGCCAAGGGCGTGAGAAAAGATGTATCAATTATCAATGCATGCAGCGGTGGTATGTGTATCTCTGGTGCAGCCGTACCAATCGGGACTGTTGTCAAGCTGCATATTGACCAGCCAGATTTTATGCAGGGCAAGATATCGCTATACTGCAAAGTTGTTTGGGCTGAGAAGAACAACGGAAGTTCCATGGCCGGACTGGCCCTTTTAAACACGAACAGGATACTCTTTGAAAGGGATTTGGAATACTACGGTAAAATGCTTGAAACTGTCGTCATTGAAAAATAGGCAGTTGTTTACTGATTAACCGCCAATCCTGTTCATAGCCCCTTTCCCGTTTTTCCCCTCTATATGTATCCCGTGGCTTGGTTTGGATCTTACGGATTCCTTTATAAATGATGACAATTCTGCATCGCTGATCCCTTTTCTTATCATACCAAGCAGATCAATACTTTCTTCTGAAAAAAGGCAGAGTTTCAGGTGTCCATTTGCAGTGAGCCTTATGCGGTTGCAGCGCCTGCAGAATGAATGTTCGGTCATTGGATCGATAAACCCTATTTTCCCCCTTGCCCCTTTTATTTTAAAAACCCTTGCGGGGCCGAGGCCGCCTTTGACAGGGTCCAGGGTACCAAACTCGGATTCAATAATATCCTTAAGCTCGTTTGCCTTGAAAAGACTCCCATTACCGAATCTGGCAGCACATCCCATCGGCATCAGTTCAATGAAACGCACCTCAATATCTTTATCAATCGTATGTTTAGCAAAATCGCCTATTTCATCATCATTGAACCCCGATATGGCGACCACATTTATTTTCACTATGAATCCAAGTTCGATTGCTTTCCCGATGCCCTGCATAACATTATCAAAGGCATCTACCCTGGTAATATACGAGAATTTTTCTTTGTTAAGGGTATCCAGACTTATATTCAATCTGGTAATGCCTGCTATCTTCAGTTCCTGGGCCATATCATAAAGGAAAACACCGTTTGTTGTCACGGAAAGGTCATTAATGCCCTTTATTTCTCTAATCCTTTCAATGAAGCCAAGTAAGTCTTTTCTGATAAGTGGTTCGCCACCGGTAAGGCGGATTTTATCAACACCCATTTCCGAACATATCCGGATAACTCTGAGCATTTCCTCATAGCGCATTATGCCTTCATGAGGAAGCCATTGAACTCCTTCATCCGGCATGCAGTACCTGCATCTGAGATTGCATCTGTCGGTTATGGAAATGCGCAGATATCTTATTTCTCTTGAAAATCCGTCAATCAACATACTTGCCCGTTCTCCACAGGCCATACTGTATTGCATCCCTGACAGATTGTGTCAAACTATAGATTTGCCAGACCCTCTATTCTCAGAAGAAAACGTTTTTTTGCAAGCCCGGCACTGTATCCCCCGATTGTCGAAGCAGCGATAACCCTGTGACATGGTACGACAATTATCAGGGGATTTCTGCCGCATATCCCGCCCACTGCCCTTGCGAGCCCCTTATTTCCAGCATCATTTGCAATTGAACCATAGGTTTTTGTTTCCCCATAAGGGATTTCAGAAATTATCTTCATTACTGTTTCAGAAAGATTTCCGGGAATTGTTTTATCCACGGCTTTTCTCAGCCAGAGAGGGTCATTGTTTCTAAAATCTAAGCCTCCGGTAAAAACCTTCAATGAACCCTTCAGGTAAAGAGAAAGTTCATCGGTGAACCAGTCAAGCTCACCCTTGTGATCCTTGATGCTTGTGTCTTTAAGCGCTTCCCATGAAACTGATTTTATATAATCATTGCCTCCTGAGACAAAGATATTTCCCTGGGCCGTCTTAATCTCGGATTTAAGCAGATTTATCTGTTCCATTGGCTCCTGTAAAATCAATCATGCCTACAAGCCTTTCAAGGAGCAGCCTTGTCCTTCTCTGTTCTTCAAGGATTGCATCCATTGTTCTTTCAAGTCCGTGGTTAACCGGTCTGTCATCAAAAGATATTTCCCTTACAGGAGAAGGATTGGAGTCTATGGCTGCCAGTCTTATAAGGCGTGAAAAAAATTTATCCGTTTTAGTTTCAACTGCTTTCTGGCTGAGTAGTGTTGAAATTATCATTCGATAGCATCTGGCAGTATCGGATGTCGGGTGTTTCACGATCAATGGAATATGTTCGCCGGCAGCAGGAATGGAGATGTCATCAAGTACGACAGGACCGACATAATTGATGTGAGTGTTTACAAAACGCTGAGAGACCAGAGAGAGCTTTCTGAAGAGAGAATGGCCGGCAGAATAGTCTTTAACCATGCTTGAAAACATTGAAAATCTCGGATTATCCCCATTCGACCGCAATTCCTTTATTAATGCATATGAGCCGGTGAGAGATTTATCGTCATTGTTTATTGCGATTAATATTTCTGGCGCACCTGAAAGAAAGCCCAATGTCCTGCTTGAAACTCCGCTCGGGGCATCGGCTATGATAAAATCATATTTTGCCGTAAGGTTTTCCAGATCCTTGCTGATGCAATTAACCCTGTCTTCATCTGGAATGTCAATAATTCTGAGCCCTGAAGAGGCAGGTATAAGGTCAATTTTATATCCGGTTTTGATTATAATATTTTCGGGACTTGCATCACCTGCAATAACATCTACAAGAGTCTTCAGCGGCATTATGCCCATCATTACATCAAGGTTGCTCAGACCCATGTCTGCATCGACAAGCAGAACCTTGAAATCCATTTTTCCCAGAGCGATGCCGGCATTAAGGACAAAGCTTGTCCTTCCTACACCATCCGAACCTGAAGTAACAGTAATAAGTCTTGGCATGATAATTACCTCTATTACATTACAACCAGTACTACAACACCAGCAAATAAACTATTTTTCAATAGCAAATTTATCCTTACGATTGAGCAAGTGTCTTTAGATATGATATGTACACCAAAGCATTTCAAATAGACAGGAGAATTGAATGTCCGCCCATGTGTCAAGCGATGATCTGAAGAGGTATTTTCTAAAGGATAAATTTGCGGTTTATATAGGCATTGAACTGATAAATGCTGGCGATGGCAGAGCGAAGGCAAAGCTCGAAATCAAGCCGCATCATCTGAATGGTGTGGGAATCGTGCACGGGGGTGTCACATATACGCTTGCAGACCTTGCATTTGCGGCAGCGGTTAATTCCAGGGGGCATGTGGCCCTGGCAATAAGCAATACCATATCTTATGTAAAGGCGCCGAAGGGGACGGTCCTTTTTGCCGAAGCGGCTGAAGTGACTGCAAATCAAAGGCTTGCCACCTATGCCGTTAACGTCATTGACGAAGAAGGTGAAATCGTATGCGTTTTCCAGGGGATGGCATATAAAAAAAGCCAGAAAGTGGATTATTTCGAAACCGCCTGAAGAGCCGCCGGATAATTACAGGCAGCTGTCAGAAAATTCTAACCATAATAAATATTGCCAGCAGCGCCACACCGATGGCAACCTGGTGTTCATTGTTCTCTATGGACTGTGCAAACGACCAGGGCTTCATTTCAGCTGATGAATAAGGAAGAGTTTTCGTGGGTATAAGATAGGGCACCTCGCTTTTATACTTCAGGAATTTTTCCCCGAAATGTTTCTCAAGCCTGGCCCATTCCTTTTCCTGTTTCCGAGGGATGTATGAAAGAAAATAAACCGCTGCTGCTATTACCCAGATAACCGAGTTTCTTGCCATGATGCACATCCCCGTTGCTATGATAAAACTGCCGAGATACATCGGGGATTGTATGTAAGCATAAGGTCCAGAAGTAGTTAACTCTTCATTCTTCCTGATATGCCCGGTTGCCCAGAAACGAAGCGCCTCCCCTGCCGCAACAATCAGAATACCGAAGAAGCATGCCATAAACGATGGATTTGCCAGTATGACAAGCAGCCCGGTCATGGCATAGAGAACCGCTGTCCTGCTTGTTATTTTTTCCAGTCTGCGCTGGATATCCATTCCTGCCCCCCGAGACGATATGTTTTAGTAAATTAAACGTTCCCTTCTTCCTGTTTCAAGCCACGCCAGCCAAGATAGCAGAGTGCTGATATGGCCGCAAGTCCGAGCTTGTGCTTCAGAAGGAAGGACAGCAGAATCCTAAGAAGTTTGATTGCTATTTTCAAGCCGACAACAGAAGCTATAATCAAAACGACAATTTTTACTCCATTAACCGCATCCTCTTTCAGGAACCCGTACCTGATGCCCAGCTCGCTTCTGAGGGCCTTCAATTCCTCAATAAGGCCATCGATATCCTTTCTCATTTCTGTCTCAGACATTTTATATCCTTTCCTGCCTGGCTGAATGAAGCCCTGGCACGTGCTATGTCCTTTTTTGCCTTAACAAGCCCGATAAGGGCTAACAGAATACCTATGACAAGAAGTGCCCCGGCAACGACGAGTGCGGCAGCCCAGGGCTGAAGCCATATGCAAAGTATAAGCACCGAGGTTACAAGAAGTAAAAGCCCGCCCAGTGCAAGCAGTACCAGACCTGCAACGGCAAGGGCTATCCCGACTGGGGCCTGGGATAATCCGGCCTTGACCTCTTTCTTGACATACGCCTTTTCCATGCCAGCCAGTTTCCTGATTCCCTTCAGGTATGCTACGACAAGGGAGGGCAACGATAATTTCGGTATTTCTTCTACTTTCATCAATCAGTCTTCCTTAAATTTTTAATCATTTCCCAAGGAGCGGACGTTTTGCGCTCTTACGAATTTCTTTTTCATCGGCCCATTCAAGAAGGCCGGTGGAGATATTTACTAGATTAAGCGTAATTTTGAAATAGACATCCTCAACCTTGCCTGCCTGCTTCTTTATCGATGTGATCTCACCGTAAAGGAAATAGTCTGCACCGACCTGTTTTCCTATATTTTTTCTTGTGCCGGGATCCACGTAGTCTGTCAGGTTCTGGTATTCAAGCTGCTTGATAATTTCATCGTTCGCTTCGCTAACAGCCGAAAACTGTACCCTTCCGGACTTGAGCAGGGTAACCTTGATCTTATCCGTTATGGATTTCGTATCTATGTGCTCGTCAGTTTTGTTCTTGACGTTCGATACATACATGACAGGCCTTTTCCCGGACTGTAAAAGCGGGGTTGCAAGGAGTGAATTCACCATCTTTTCGGCAATCATCTGGAGATCAGTTGAGCCGAAGTCGGCGGTGACTGTTTCAACCTGTTCGGGATTACCGTAACTCACATTGGGCGTACTGGCGCACCCTGATGCAATAATTGTTGCCAGCATAAAGGATAACAGCATCATGAGCTTTTTCATAATTTTACCTCCTGGAGGTTATTTTACCTGAATTTCAACTAATTGAAAGGTGTGATTGCATGGGGCCTTCTTATCATCATTTTGTAGCCGACGGACGCTTCAGATGGAGGAGTGGATTTAAATCCTCTTGTCTCTCCGCCGGTCAGAACCACAGGTATCCAGTTGGTTATTGTAGATGTCTCGACCCCGCTTGAGTCATACCATATAAAACGGTATTCGAAATTAACATCTCTGCTGGCCTTGTTCTGGAGTTCCACCTGAACTTCTGCCCCGTTAATTCTTATCTCGCCGAAGGATATCTGGCGGTTCAGGGCTCCGTCATTGATAATTACTGTCTTTTTCCCGTCCATCCTTGCATCGAGGATATTTGTGGAGACACCGCCGCACCCTGCTAGAATCAGGCAGGTGAGAATAAAAAGCAGGTAATTTTTTTTCATATGTTCCCCCTTATCTTAAAATGACTTTGATGAGACTGTTATACTGCTGTCCGTAGCCCTGGCCAGAACTACGACATGTCTCGCGTTGGCAGGAATCTGAACCTTTTCTGAAAATCTTCCCGGAACGCCCGGCAGTGCCGTAACCGCAAGTTCGCCTGTCCCCCTGGGCACGAAGAGTCTTGCCACATGAATCTGCTTGGGAAGTGTTGACCATGTCCTCAAGTCAGCCTGTTCCGTTATGGCGAATGCGACACCTGCGGCAAGCTGTGCCCAGCTGCCATACTGCTTGCCGGCTTCTCTTGTTGCGGTACCCTTGAGTGCCGCCCTTACGGCCTGTTTTGCCAGCAATATCGGATAGTCGTCAAGCAGGTTTCTGGAGGCGATTGCATCGGTGTCTGATACGATGCTGGTTTCGTCAGACAAACCGCCAGCAGAGATATACCCGCCTGAGACAAGTGATGGAATATAGGCATAAACCGGGACGGCAACAGATACAAGGCCCACTGACGGAATGGGAAGCACTAGCTTGAACTCCTCCCTGTACGGTGCCAGGCCGAGTTCGAAGATGACGAATACATCGACTGAATCCTTTGGAACGGGGGTGAATTTGCCGAAGAGTCTCTGCCATCTGTCAAGATCATCCCTGTAGCCGAGATCCCTGCTCATTCGGATAAGGTCCCTCTGCAAAGCAACACAATTAGGGGCTGACAGAATGGCCTTTTTCAGGTCGATATAGGCCTCGTCCTCTTCGCCGTTCAGTTCATAGACCAGAGAGCTTATGTAGTATGCGAATGCATTCTGGTATATGCTGACCACCGAACTGGCGGTCTCTTTCATCCTGTTATAGCTGTCGCTGCCGGAAGTTTTGAAGGAGTCTTCATAATTAACGCCCTGGGAATCCTTCTTAGCCTTTTCAATATCCTTGTAATGTTTATTGTACAGGTTCTGCTGGATACGGTATGAGTTTCTGATTTCGACTCTTGCATCTTCCGTGTTGCCCATCATCAGATAATTGAGAGCATCCAGAGTATGCACCATTACTTTTTCAAAGTCCTGACCCTCGTACGGGATAACCTTCTCGTTAACAAGAAGTGATGCCGTCTGGTATGCCGCTTCCGAGGCAGAGATTACCGCCTTGTTTTCCTGTTCGGTTATCAGACGCGATGCCAGCTCGAACTCTCTGGTGCTGCTC
Organism: uncultured Bacteriovoracaceae bacterium; assembly: GCA_964400685.1. Classification (GTDB taxonomy): domain Bacteria; phylum Desulfobacterota; class Desulfomonilia; order UBA1062; family UBA1062; genus DATCTV01. Next base: position 30,653 of record CAYNVT010000017.1, read on the forward strand.
TGATATTCCCCGGTTGCCTGTAGAAGTGTTCCTCTTTCCATTCTGATCAGGATTTCATTGCCCGACTTTGCCTTGGATTCCGGGAATTCTTTAAGCGCCTGCTGAAAATTCCCCTGGGAAATGCTTATCCTGGCCTTTTCGGTATTTCTCGTATAGTTGCTGAAGGCCGCACAGCCGCACAATGCGGAAAACAGGACCAGACATAAAATCAGATAAAAAAGTCTTCTCATTAGAAAATACCGATCACGGACTAGAACCTGTCCATCTCTTTGAGCTTCTCATAGGGGTCTCCCGGCAGTATAAGAAGATCTCCCTGTCTGACAGCGGTTTTTGAATCACCAAAGTTAAGCGTGCATGCCTCCTGCTGGACTGAGACCACAGTCGCTTTCCCGATAAAGGTTTCCTGCTTTCCGATAATTTTTTCGGTATCGGGGTCTTTAATTTCTTCCCCTGTCCTGATTACATTATATACGTCCCCTTCCTTGATCCCGAAGTTTCTGCCCCTGTTTGCCGTTATCGTGCTGTTCTCAACAATAATCACTCTGAACGGGAAGAATGTATTAACTGTTTTTGTTGTCAGGTCATTGCCCAGGGCATCATAAAGGTCATGCACAAAGGGCATGTCGAAAAAAGGGTCATACTTTTCAAGCCTTGCCCCGTAGACTTTTTTATCAAGAGATTTTGTCCTTACAGCAATGCCTTCTCCTATCACCGAGCTTATGATCCTGCCTGTGGCGGTCTCAATTATTCTCAATTCAACCCTTATCACACCCTTGTCTCTTACCTGCTGCTGCTCGGTATAGGGTATTTCCCTTATGTCAAAACCGATGTCCGCCTGAAATACCGTACCGATGGCAAGGTATTCTGCTCCGAGCATCTTTCCTTTCTTTATGGCGGAAGCAGGATCTGTGAGGCCTGCTTCATTCATGGATATCTCACCAAGTATCCTGTCCACCTTGGCGCGTTCGAGAACAGTGAATTTGCCGCTGTCAACCAGATGCCTTATAAAGACGTCAGTGAGATTCGGCAGTTCGATTTCCTTTAGCCTGCTCCTGCTGTTTTTAATATCTATCTGCGAGTATGTCGTCCCGCCCCATGGGGAATAGCTGCTTACGTTCGTTGCGCTTATCCGGCCAGTATTTTCTACAGTCCATACGGACAGCCTCGGGACGGCTATTGTTACCATCTTTGCATATGCGGGCCAGCAGCACAGAAAAGAAATTACCAGTGAAATGAGAATCGGGCGTCTTATCATGAGAGGCCTCATATATTATCAGTTGAAGGCTACTCCAAGGCTCACTACTACCCCTCTTCTGGTGTGATATCCGAGACCCATCATAAAGCCCTGTACTGCATATCGAAGTCCGAGCATGCCGGTTACTGCATTCTTGCTTGATGAATCAACAAGGTATCTGGTTCCTAAGATAGGATCCGGGTCTGTGACCGTCTCTTCGTTCCACCATGCGTATCCGCCACCAAGATTAAGGAAGAAAGAAGGAGCCAGTTCCGCGCCGAGACATATATTAGCCTCATATTCGTTGCCGTCATAATAATCACTCGATGGAACATAGCTGCTTAAGCTAGCCGGCAATTTTCCGCTGTAGCTGGGGACTTTGTTGCTGCCCTTGGGGACAGATACGGCGAAACCCACACCTGCACTGAATGATCCGCCGGTCGGATGAAGACTTGAAAGGAAGATGCCTCCGAATTCCGCACCCGCGCTCCAGTTCCCGGCGCTGGTGGTATTTGACGGGGCGCCGAAACCGAAGTTGCCAAGTACATATCCTCCGGCATAAGATATACCCGGTACTGCAAGTGTAAGAAGCATCATTATACATATTGTTTTTTTCATGACATGCCTCCAGTGAATAATTGATGTAATAAAAATCTGGCTGAACATTAACATGAAAGCCCTTTATTCTACAATAAGGCATTATTGGCAGAAGCGGCTCGTTTGTTTAAGACGAAAATTTTTCTCAAAGCTCTGGAATATTATAAATGTGAGTGTTAATATAAAAGTTCATTTTAAATTAAGGATAATACTATGGAACAGGCGATTCAAAGGGCAAAAATACTTATCGAGGCGCTGCCTTATATAAAGGATTTCAGGGGCAGAAGGATTGTTATCAAATATGGCGGACATGCCATGATCGATCCTGAACTCAAGCGCACTTTCGCACGCCAGATAGTCCTCCTTCAATATGTGGGGATTCAGGTTACGGTTGTGCACGGTGGAGGACCGCAGATAAACGAGGCTTTAAAGAAACTCGGTGTAAAGTCTTCGTTTGTCGAAGGCAAGCGCGTAACGGATGAGGAAACGCTTAAAGTCGTGGAGATGGTGCTTTCAGGCCAGATAAACAAGGAGATAGTTAACCTTATCAATATAGAAGGCGGCAAGGCCGTCGGTATATCAGGCAAGGATGGAGGTCTTATTGAGGCCCAAAAGCTCGTTATGAAGAACGGTGCAGACGGAAAGCCGGTTGACCTCGGACTTGTAGGCGAAGTCTCAGGCATTGATACCGGCATTGTGGATACGGTGGAGTCTGGAGGATTTGTTGCGGTAATCGCACCACTCGGTGTGGATAAGAAAGGCAACACATATAATATCAATGCCGATACGGCCGCTGCTGCCATCGCCTCAAGCCTTAAGGCGGAAAAGCTCATACTCCTGACGGACGAAGCCGGAGTCCTGGATAAAGAGGGAAGCCTCATTTCCAGTGTTTACTATGAAGAGATTCCAGATATGGTTCTGAATGGCATTGTTACGGGCGGCATGATACCAAAGATTGAATGCTGCAGGGACGCCATAGGTGCCGGTGTCAGGAAGGCCCATATCATTGACGGCCGCATCCCCTATTCGATACTTCTAGAAATGCTTACCGACAGCGGGATCGGCACACAGATTACGAAAGGATGAAATCAGTGGAATATTTGATGAATACACCGGCAAGACTGCCGGTGGGACTGGTAAAAGGAAGCGGCTGCCGGGTAACCGATGATACCGGCAAAACATATCTGGATATGGTCGCAGGCATTGCGGTCTGCAATCTCGGCCACTGTCACCCTGCGGTTGTGAAGGCGCTTCAAGCGCAGGCGGAGACCTTGTTCCACTGCTCCAACCTGTACCGCATACCGGTGCAGGAGAGGTTTGCAGAGATGCTTTCAAAGAATACATTTAATGGGAAACTGTTTTTCTGCAATTCCGGGGCAGAGGCAAACGAGGGAGCAATAAAGCTTATAAGACGATACTCGGCCGATATGGGCAAACGCGGGTCAAGAATCATCACCTGCTCGGGCTCTTTTCATGGCAGGACCATAACAACAGTTGCGGCGACCGGACAGATCAAGTTCAGAAAGGGATTCGATCCCATAACTGAAGGGTTCGTGCATGTTGAGTACGGAAGCATCGATGCTGTCAAAGCTGTTCTAGACGAGTCCATAGGCGGGATAATTCTTGAACCGATTCAGGGTGAAAGCGGCATACGGATACCACCCGCCGGTTACCTTGAAGAGCTCAGGGATCTTTGCAATAGAAGCGGTATCCTCCTGTGTCTGGACGAGGTTCAGACCGGATTCTCAAGGACCGGCAAACTCTTCGCCTATATGCACGAGAATATGACTCCTGATATCATGACCATGGCAAAGGCCATCGCGAACGGATTCCCGGCAGGGGCAATAATGGCCAGGCCTGAAGTTGCCGAGGTGTTTATTCCGGGCACGCATGCATCGACCTTTGGCGGAAACCCTCTAGCAATGGCTGCAGGGCTTGCAACGCTTGAGGTTATGCTCAAAGAAGATATGCCGTCACGCAGTGCGAAAATGGGGACCTACCTGACAGGAAGGCTTTATGAACTCAAGAAATCGCATCCGTCGCTGGTTGAGATCAGGGGAAAAGGTCTCATGATAGGGGCGGAATTCGATACTGACATCAGTTTTATAACGAAAGAGGGGATTGCCAGGGGAATACTGCTCAATACCATCAACGACCGGATAATAAGACTTGTTCCTCCGATCGTTATAACCGAATCCGAGATTGACATGGCGGTTTCTTTGATTGATGAGATATTGAAGGAAAAAGGATTATGAAAAGGGACCTTCTATCATTAAGGGATCTGACAAAAGAAGAAATATACGGGCTTTTCGATAAATCCAGGGCCTTTAAAATAGGAGATGTACCACAGAGCCTTAAAAACAAGGCCGTAGCACTTGTTTTTGAAAAGGCCTCGACACGCACAAGGATTTCCTTCGAAGTGGGTGTGTCCCGGCTGGGCGGACACCCGGTGGTTCTGATGCCAGGGGGAAGCCAGATGGCCCGCGGTGAACCGCTCAAAGATACGGCCAGGGTGCTTAACAGGTATTGCGACATGATCGTGATGAGAACCTACGCCCACTCCAATGTCGAAGAAATGGCCCGGTATGCAGATGTGCCGGTGATAAACGCCCTGACGGATCTGCTCCATCCATGCCAGGTGCTGGCTGACTGCTTTACGATAATAGAGAAATTCGGGAGTATCGAAGGCCGCAAAGTCGCATGGATTGGTGATGGATTTAACATGGCCAATTCATGGATAAATGCTGCCGCGATTCTTGGTTTTGAGCTTATGCTTGCCTGCCCCGGGGGATATGAACCTGATGCGGGGATTATGGGCAGGGCTGTCAGGGAAGGTGCAAAGGTGAGCCTTGTAAGCGATCCGATGCTTGCCGCCCGTGGTGCAACAGCAGTGAATACTGATGTATGGGCCAGTATGGGACAGGAGGAAGAAACACTTGACAGGGTGAAGGCTTTTGATGGTTATAAGGTTACTTCTGAGATTATGGATCATGCGCTTCCCGATGCCGTTTTCATGCACTGCCTGCCAGCACACAGGGATGAGGAAGTCAGCGAGGAAGTGTTTGAGGGGCCACGCTCTATCGTGTGGGATCAGACGGAGAACAGACTTTATGTTCAGGAAGCCGTAATGGATTTCCTGGCATCACATAAATAAGGAGAGACGCACCATGGCAAAGACAAAGAAAAAGGTTGTTCTTCTGTATTCAGGCGGACTGGATACTTCGGTTATGCTTAAATGGCTTCAGGACGAATTCAATTATGAAGTGATCTGCTACTGTTCCGATCTTGGCCAGGCGGAAGAGCTTGACGGGCTTGATGCGAAGGCGAAGAAAACCGGGGCAAAAAAACTGTATATAGATGACTTGAGGGAAGATTTTGTCCGCGATTACGTATTTCCTGCATTCAGGGCCGATATCGTCTATGAAGGCCTTTACCTTCTGGGGACATCGCTAGCCAGGCCGCTGATTGCAAAGCGCGCCATTGAGATAGCCCACAAGGAAGGGGCCGAAGCGGTCGCCCATGGAGCGACCGGAAAGGGCAACGACCAGGTGCGTTTCGAGCTTACATTCTGGGCGCTGGACCCTCATATAAAGGTAATTGCCCCGTGGAAGATGGACGAATGGAAGCTCCGTTCACGCGATAAGATGATCGACTATGCTAAAAAGCACGGCATACCGGTGCCAGTTACCAAGGCAAAGCCTTACAGCATGGACAGGAACCTGCTGCATATAAGCTATGAAGGCGGCATACTGGAGGACCCTTGGAACGCCCCGAATGATGACATGTACATCCTGTCAAAGTCGCCGGAGAAAGCTCCGGACAAACCCACTGAAATTACCATCAGTTTCAAGGACGGCGATCCGGTGGCCATTAACGGCAAAAAGATGTCGCCTGCAACGCTCCTGGCAAAGCTTAATACCCTGGGAGGCGAAAACGGGATAGGCCGGGTTGATATTGTTGAGAACAGGTATGTCGGCATGAAATCGCGCGGCTGCTATGAGACGCCCGGCGGGACGATAATGAAGATCGCGCACCGCGGAATCGAACAGATCACGATGGACAGAGAAGTCATGCATTTAAGGGATGAGCTCATGCCGAAATATGCAAACCTGGTCTATTACGGCTACTGGTTTGCCCCTGAAAGGGTTGCACTGCAGAAGCTTATTGACGAGAGCCAGAAGAATGTTACAGGTGATGTCAGGGTCAAACTCTATAAGGGCAACTGTATAGTGACGGGCCGGCGCTCGAAATATTCTCTCTATAATCCTGAAGTCGCCACTTTTGACGAGGACATGGTCTATGACCAGAAGGATGCAAAGGGCTTCATCAGGCTTAATGCCTTAAGGCTCAGGATGAGGGCTCTGAGAAAAAATGGATAAACCCTGGTCAGGGAGATTCAAGAACGAAACGGATGCTTTGGTCGAGGTATTCACCGAAAGCGTGAGCTTTGATAAGAGGCTCTGGCGTGAAGACATCGAGGGCTCGATTGCCCATGCCGGCATGCTTGCATGCTGCGGTATCATATCGGGAGAAGAGGCCGGAGTTATTGTTAACGGTCTGAAAGCGATCGCTCTTGACATCGAGAACGGGAATTTCAATTTTGATCCAAAACTCGAAGACGTTCACATGAATATCGAAGCCGAACTCACAAAGCGCATCGGCAAGCCGGGCAAGAAGCTTCACACTGCAAGGAGCCGCAATGATCAGGTGGCCCTTGATCTGAGGCTTCATGTAAAGAATGGCTTAAAGGATATCAATGAAGCCCTTATCGGTTTCATGAGGGTTCTTGTGGAAAAGGCATCGGATCATGTCAATGACATTATCCCTGGCATGACACACATGCAGTTCGCACAGCCTGTCAGCTTTGCCCACCATCTTCTCGCCTATTTCGAGATGGCATTGAGGGACTCCAGGCGGGTAGGTGACGCGATAAAGGGACTGAACGAGTCGTTTCCGCTTGGAGCTGCAGCACTTGCTGGAACGCCACACCCGATAGACCGTTTCATTACGGCGGCGCGGCTGGGTTTTGACTGGCCGTCAAGGAATTCAATGGATGCGGTAAGCGACAGGGACTTTGCCCTTGATGCCGTTTATGCCTGCAGTGTCATTATGATGCACCTGAGCAGGCTTTCAGAAGAGATCATAATCTGGAACTCTCAGGCATACGGCCTTATCGAACTGCCGGACAGCTATACGACAGGGAGCTCGATAATGCCCCAGAAAAAGAATCCCGATGTGGCTGAGCTTGTCCGTGGCAAAACCGGACGCGTCTATGGAAACCTGATCAACCTGCTTACGCTCATGAAAGGCCTGCCCCTTACCTATAACCGCGATATGCAGGAGGACAAGCCGCCGATATTCGACACGATTGATACGACGCTCTCCTCTCTTGTTGTCATGACGGGGCTTGTCAAAGGCATAGCGCTTAAAAAGGAATCCGCCAGAGCGGCAGTCGACAGGGGTTTTATAACGGCAACTGACATTGCAGACTACCTCGCATCAAAGGGAGTGCCATTCAGGGACGCCCACCATATTACAGGCGAGATAGTTACCTGGTTGATCGGGGTCAAAAAGTCGATAACCGACATGACGCTCGAAGACTTCAAGGCCTTTTCAGACAAGTTCTGCGAGGATGTGCTGGAATATGTCAAACCGTCCTCATCGGTTGACCGCAGAAAGAGCTTTGGCGGTACTGCAAGAAAAAATGTCAGGGACTCGATAAAAAAGGCCAGGCGTATGCTTGATAAGATGAAAATCTGATTTCATCTGTCGTACAAATACTATGTATATGACTTTCATTAAAAACGCATTCAGTAAAGCAGGCAGATCGGGAAGCAGAAATCTGGTCTGCCTTCTTATCTTTTTTGCCTTCGTTCTTCCAGCCTGTGGCAGGAAGCTTGATCCACTGCCTCCTGTTCCGGACTCCCCTGCCGTAATAAAGTCAATAAAATCAGACGGAGCGGCTAATATCGTCAAGGTAAGGGTCAATGCTGATGATGCCGACATAACTCTGCTTGGAAAAGCCCAGGGGTTGTGTCCGCAGTGTGAAGATGATCTTATAAGGAAAATCAAAATACATACATCATCCGGTACCGTTATTTTAAAAGATGAAAAGCCCGAAGACCCCTGTATGGTTTACAGGGTACTTTTTGAAAAGGGTAATACCAGATGGTCAACTCCGGCCAGGGTATATTGCAAATGATTATATCTGATGGAAAGGAAATATTGAAATATGCATGATTATACTTACAAAAAAAATGAACTCTGCTGCGGAGACATAAGACTTGCTGACATAGCAGCCGAGGTGGGAACCCCTTTTTACTGCTACAGTCTGCCTACTTTGAGGCGGCATATAAAGGCTTTTGAAGAGCCTTTGAAAGATGTGCCTCATCAGACCTGCTTCTCGATGAAGTCAAATGCGAACATGGCCATATTAAATTTTATGGCATCCATGGGGCTCGGTGCCGATGTTGTTTCAGGTGGTGAGCTCTTCAAGGCCATGAGGGCAGGCATCCCTCCTGAAAAAATCGTCTATTCAGGTGCGGGCAAGACAGCTGCCGAGATAGATATGGCGCTTGAGGCGGGAATAATGATGTTCAATATCGAAAGCCCGGAAGAGCTCGATGTTGTCAATGAAAGGGCGGGCGCCATCGGAAAGAAGGCGCCTATTGCAATACGCGTCAATCCGGATGTTGATCCCAAAACCCATCCCTATATCTCAACGGGCATGAAGAAAAACAAATTCGGCATCGATATTGAAGGTTCCATAGCTCAATATATTAAGGCAAAAAATCTTCCTCATGTTGAAACAGTCGGCATCGACTGCCATATCGGAAGCCAGCTTACTGAAATCTCTCCCTTCAGGGATGCGGCCGAACGCCTGAGAGTTCTCGTAGGGAAGTTGAAAGAAAACGATATCATGTTGAAATATCTTGATCTGGGCGGAGGCCTCGGGATCACCTATTCTAATGAAGAACCGCCTCAGCCTAAAGATTATGCAAAAGCGGTTATTGATGAAGTGGGAGGACTGGGCCTAAATCTGGTTTTTGAGCCGGGAAGGGTTCTTGTCGGAAATATCGGTGTACTTGTCACAACGGTACAGTATAGAAAGGTAACACTTGCCAAAACCTTCATCATCGTAGATGCCGGAATGAATGACCTTGTAAGGCCGTCGCTCTATGATGCATATCACGAAATAAAGCCTCTCGTAGACAGAGATGCTGACGTCGAAAGGGTCGATGTCGTGGGCCCGATATGTGAATCAAGCGATTTTCTGGCAAAAGACCGGGATCTGCCTCTGGTAGGACGCGGCGATATGCTGGCCGTAATGAGCGCCGGGGCATACGGTTTCGCCATGAGTTCGAATTACAATGCCAGGACACATCTTCCTGAAGTCCTGGTGGATGGGAACAGATACTTTGTGGTAAGGAAGAGGCAGACTTACGAAGAACTGATCTCCGGCGAAACTGTACCGGAGTCATTACTTGGAGGATAGACATGTTTTCCGGAGCAATAGTAGCGATTGTAACCCCCTTTAAAGACGGTGTATTGGACGAAAAGGCATACAAGAGGCTAATCGAGCATGTTATTGCAGGCGGAGTCTCAGGAATCGTTCCCTGCGGTACCACGGGCGAATCGGCCACGATGTCACACGATGAGCATAAAAAAATAATCGATCTGAGCGTAGCCGAGGTCGGCGGGCGGGTTAAGGTTATTGCTGGAACTGGCTCGAACTCGACCGACGAGGCGATAAGTCTGACAAAACATGCTAAAAAAGCCGGTGCGGATGGTGTACTGTCTGTTGTGCCATACTACAATAAACCTACGCCCAAAGGTCTTTTCGCCCATTTCGAGGCGATTGCCAAATCATGTGACATACCGGTGGTGCTTTACAATATACCAGGTAGGACTGGCGTCAATATGCCGGCGGCGACAACCATTGCTCTGTCCAAAATCGATACGATAGTCGGTATAAAAGAGGCGAGCGGGGACTTGAGTCTGGCATCGCAGATAATAAAGCATGCACACGGGGATTTTTCAGTCCTTGCCGGGGACGATGCTTTGACGCTGCCTATGCTTTCAATCGGAGGCAAAGGGGTCATTTCGGTAACGGCGAATATCCTGCCGGATAAGGTGTCTGGTTTGATTAAGGCCTGGGAATCAGGGGATATAGCCAGGGCAACCGAGATGCATCTTGAACTCATCGAGTTTCATAATGCCATGTTCATAGAAACCAATCCTATCCCGGTGAAAACAGCCCTTGCCTTGATGGGATTCATGAGTGAAGAATTCAAACTTCCACTATGCAAAATGGATACGACGAACAAGGAAAAGCTGGCTATGGTACTAAGAGAAAAAGGCTGCATATAAGGAGATATTAAGTGATTAAAGCCGGTGTTACAGGCATAGGCGGCAGAATGGGGATGCTTATAGCCAGGGGAATAGCCGATGCCCCCGATATGGAGCTTGCCGGTGCGCTCGAGATAGCAGGACACAGACTCATAGGCGAGGATGCAGGCCTTGCCGTTGGCAGACAGAGATGCGGATGTATCGTTTCTGATAATCCAAGGGCAGCCTTTAAAAATGCCGATGTCATTATAGATTTTACCTTTCCCGAGGCTACACTTAATTTGATTGCAACAGCCTCGGAAATCAAGAAGGCCATGGTAATAGGCACTACGGGTTTGTCTGATGAGCAGAAAAACGTGTTAATGAGCTATGCTTCAAAAGTTCCCTTTGTTTTTTCTCCTAATATGAGCATAGGCGTAAATGTTATGTTCAGGGTAGTGGAAGAACTGACACGGCTTTTAGGCGATTCCTATGACATAGAAATAGTTGAAGCTCATCACAGGCTCAAAAAAGATGCACCTTCGGGAACTGCCTTGGGACTTGCGCAGTCCATTGCCAGGGCAAGAGAAGTTTCTTTAAAAGATAAAGCAAGGTTTGAACGCTATGGTATAATCGGCGAAAGGCCTGATGGTGAAATAGGAATCCAGACTGTAAGGGCAGGCGATATCGTTGGTGATCACACCGTTTATTTTGCGGGTAGGGGAGAGAGGATAGAGCTCAAACACCAGGCACATTCAAGAGAGAATTTTGCAGCAGGTGCGATTAAGGCTACCAGATGGGTTGCCGGAAAGGCCCCTGGTGCCTATACAATGTTTGATGTGCTGGGGATCTGAAAAGTAATCATGAAAATCGGCAGGGCCATTACCGGGGATGGTGTCACTGTTAATTTCTGCATTACAGAAGGTATCACGCCGCGAATCTTTGAAAATGAATCGGGAAAAACGGGGAAAGAAATTTCAATAAAAAAAATTCTTCCCCCCGTGATGCCTTCGAAGGTTGTGTGTGTAGGTCTTAATTACCGTGATCATGCAAAAGAGCTCGGTTTTGATCTTCCGGAAGAGCCGCTAATTTTCTTAAAACCAAGCACTTCTGTCATCGGTCATCTTGATAATATCCTTTACCCTGTACAGTCTGAACGTGTGGATTATGAGGCAGAACTCGCTGTTGTGATATCAAGACCATGCTCAAAGGTAAACCCAGAAGAGGCTGCAAGTTATATTCTGGGATATACCTGTCTTAACGACGTTACCGCACGTGACCTTCAGATCAAAGATGGTCAGTGGACAAGGGCAAAATCTTTCGATACCTTCTGTCCCATTGGTCCATACATTGAAACAGAAATCTGTGATCCTGATAATCTTGATATAAAGCTTTTTCTTAACGGCGAAACCAGGCAGGCATCCAATACTTCAAATCTGATTTTTCCGGTAAATGAGCTTATCTCTAGGATTTCTCATATCATGACACTTAATGAGGGCGATATAATCGCAACAGGGACGCCATCAGGTATAGGCCCAATGAATCGAGGCGACAGGGTGTGTGTTGAGATTGAAGGCATAGGTGTCCTTGAAAATATGCTTATATAATGCTTGGTTACCTTTCGATTGGTTCAAACATCGGGAACAGGCGGAAATACCTTGAAGATGCTCTGTCGGAGTTGGAACTCAGAAAAATCAATATATTGAACAAATCTTCCATATACGAATCTCAGCCGTTTGAAACAGAAGATATTCAGGAGAACTATCTTAATATGGCTGTGATGGCATCATTTGATAAGGGGCCATTTGCACTTTTAAAAGACTGCCTAGATATTGAAAATAAGCTGGGGCGTGTAAGACCCTATCCCCATGCACCGAGAACTCTGGATATTGACATCCTCATGGTTGAGCATATTTTTATCTGTACGGATATCCTGATACTGCCGCATCCCGGAATTGAAAAACGTGCTTTTGTAATCTGGCCGCTTGGCGAAATTGCACAGGATTTAATACTGCCGTCAGGCAGAAATACTCTTGAGGTTAGGGAATCTTTAAAGGATAATGAAAAATTGAAAATATGGAAAATATAGATCAAACTTCTGAATCTGAGCAAAAACGAAAGGTCCTTGTCATTGACGACAATCAGATAGTCAATAAGGTTATTGCGGATTATCTGAAAGAATACGGGTTTATGGTGAGTCAGACATATGACGGTCCGTCAGCTATCGAGATATTCGACAAAGAAAGGCATGATCTTGTTTTTCTTGATTACCGCATGCCGGAAATGGATGGCATGGAAGTATTGAAGGAAATAAGAAACCTTGATGCAAATGCATTTGTTATCTTCATGACGGGTGAAGGTTCGGAAGACATTGCAGTAACCGCCATGAAATCGGGAGCGGTGGATTATCTGACAAAACCCATATCATATACCGACCTTGCCCATCTGGCCGGAAAGTGGATAAAAGAGCATGATCTCCTGCTCGAGAATATCAAGCTGAAGGCTGTTTCAGAGGCGCATAAGAATTATATAGTCAGCATTACGGAGACCCTCGGAGAAGCGGTGATTACAACCGACTCTCTCGGCAGTATAAACTTCATGAACTCTACTGCCTTAAGGCTCTGGGGAGCAACCGGCAGCCTCAACGGACAAGATATCGGCATTTTATTCCATAACGTTCATCGTGATATCTTTGCCGAGCTTAACAGCGCCCTGGATGAAGGAATTGACAAGTATGAAGTTGAGTGCCTGTTTAAAAGGCTTGATGGGTGTACTTTCCCGGGATATATGACTGCATCCAGGCTTAATATTGATCCATACCGTGATTATATTGTCGTAGTAGTGAGGGATTTAAGCGATATCGATGAAATGCGCAGACGGATGATCAATACCGAAAAGCTTGCATCTCTCGGCAGAGTCGTTGAAGGGGTCGCTCATGAAATAAGAAACTCACTGACTTCACTGGGCGGTTTCTCAAGGAGGCTGGGTAAGGTGATTCAGGATTCAGGAGAACCCAAGCTCTATCTTGATTATATCATGGATGACGTCAGGAGGTTGGAGAACGTAATCCAGGAAATTGAAGAATATGTAAATTATACAAAAATACACAAACCCACATTTGTGCAGATAGACATCAGGGACGTTATCGATGAAGCTCTTCAACAGATTTTTGCCAACGGCGCATTCCCTGGTATCAGGTATATGGTGAATACCCCTGATGGACTTCCTAATATACAGGCTGACAGGAGTTTCATGATTGAAGCATTCGGCAACCTTATAAAAAATGCCTGTGAGGCCATGGGGCTCGAGGGGCTGCTTGAAATAAATGTCGGAATTGATCCTGAATACATGGTGGTAGATTTTATCGATACAGGTAAAGGTATTCCACCGGATGAGATAAAAGAAATCTTCAATCCGTTTTTTACAAGCAAACAGAAGGGTGTCGGAGTGGGTCTGACAAAAGTATATATGATCCTGGAGGAGCATGGCGGGTATATCACCGTAAAAAGCACTCCCGGAAAAGGCACCAGGATGAGGGTGTATCTGCCCCGGTTCCTGTCCCAGAAAAAGCTTATGGCGCAAAGCTGCTGATTTGTGGTAATTAATGGATTCTCTTGGATAAACCGATTAGAAACTGTGAGGAGAAAATAATGTTTTCAGCGAGAATGATTAACATGATAAAAATCATGATTTTTACGCTGATAACTATTTCTGTCCCCTTTTTCCCTTGCAAAGCGGACATTTATAAACAGGTGCTTCCGGACGGTACATTGTATTTCACCAACTGTCCTATAGATAAAAGTGAAATGAAGCTTTATTTAAAGGAAAGGCGAAAGGCTAAAACAAAATCATATTCCTACATTAACCGTATACCCCAGTTCAAGCTCACAAATAAAAAGTATGACCAGATCATTGAAGAATGTGCAAAACTTCATGGTGTAGATCCGATGCTTATAAAATGCGTTATGGAATGGGAATCAGGATATAATCCGATGGCACTTTCATCGAAAGGGGCGATAGGTCTCATGCAGCTTATGCCCGGAACGGCGAATATACTCGGTGTCAATCCATGGGATGAAGAGGAAAACATCAGGGGTGGTACAAGATATCTGGCAGATATGCTTAACCGGTATAACTGGGATATCGAAAAGGCGCTTGCCGCATATAATGCAGGCCCCGGGGCAGTGGATAAATGGGGCGGAATTCCCCCCTACCAGGAAACCCAGGATTATGTGCGAATTATCAAGGCGAATTACAACGGCAAGGTAAAATAGCTGTGAATATTGCCAATATCCTTACAATGTCCCGTATTGTCATGGTTCCTATTATTGCCGTCCTTATGGTTTATGAGTCATTCTGGGCTTCTATTGCGGCGGCGGCAATTTTCGGTCTGGGCACCTTTACCGATTTTCTGGATGGGTATCTGGCCAGAAACTACAACATGGAATCAAACCTCGGGAAGCTGCTGGACCCTCTTGCAGATAAACTGATGGTATGTACGGTCCTGATATTTCTTATTCCGATGGGAAGAGCCCCTGCCTGGATAGTAGCAGTGATAATAGGCCGGGAGCTTGCCGTAACAGGTATAAGAGCAATCGCTTCAGAGCAGAATGTAATAATCGCCGCCTCATGGCTTGGAAAATACAAGACAGCCTTTCAGTGCACGGCGATTATCGGGCTTCTAATCCACTATACAATACTCGGAATCGATTTTCAGAGAGCCGGCGAATTCTTTTTGCTGGTTGCCTGCTTCTTCACCATATGGAGCGGCTGGGATTATATTTACAGCCACATCAAGGCTGTCACCTGATCAGTGAGAAGCCTTCTGCTCAGGGGCTGTCGTAATGCCAAGCTGCTCATATAGCGGGCAATAGCCAGACATCACACTTGAAATCAGGGATGCCCCGCCAAGCACCAGAAGAAGGCCGAGTTTTCCTTTAAGCCAACCTTTTAAAAAAGCAATTGAAGTTAAAAGTACGATCAGAGCCCTGACAAGCCTGTCGGCTGTACCTACATTTTTATCCATTTCTGCCTCCATAAGGATTTTATTTGCTATTATGTAAATCGAAAGCCAGAAGCAGTTTAACCTGAAAATATCGTTTCTGGCAATCCCTGAAGCTTATTGACACCCGATAATACTTGTTTATTCTTATCATCAGATAATATGAAGGAGAGAGTATGGAACTGTGCTTTGTTTATATAACGGCTTCAAATATGGTCGAGGCAGAAATAATAGGATCGATGCTGGTGGAAAAAAGGCTTGCTGCCTGTGTCAATATATTTGAAAAAATGACCTCAATCTATCGCTGGGAAGGAAAGGTTCATAAAGAACACGAAACAGTTATTATAGCAAAAACAAGGACCGGACTAATCGATGAATTGACAGCAGAGGTTAGGGAACTTCACAGTTACATTGTTCCATGTATAGTCAGTATGCCTGTTACAGGAGGTAATCCTGATTTCTTAAGCTGGATTGAAAATGAGACAAAACATTAACCCTATTTTTTTTCTTTCAGATAGATAGTCAGTTTATCACCAGGATGGATGCTGGATTTGGAATTAAGCTGATTCCACTTCTTGATGTCTTCCTCTTTAACCTCATACCGTTTTGAAATTTTCCAAATAGTATCACCTTTCTTAACATTGTATCTGAGTAAATGGGGTTTCTTATTGATGGAAGGTAAACTAGTATATCTGGTCTTCTTTTTATCAATCTCTGCAACTGATTCACTCTCGTCTGCTGCTTCCGGTTGCTGGCTGTCCTTATGAGTTCTGAAATCTTTTGAAGCAAGGATCTTTTTCTCAGACTGCTTCATATAGAGATCTTCCGGTATTATTAAAACAGTACCTGGGGAAATTTTGTCCTTCTTTTCTATCTTGTTGAAAGCAAGAATCTTATCGGTTGTAGTGTTATGTCTTTTTGCAATGGAAAAAAGGGTGTCTCCTTTCTGAACGGCGTATGAAGCGTATTGGATGGTCTGGTTCTTATCTGATTTAAGTGATGAAGCAACTATTTCACCCGTACCTGCAGGTACTTTCAGCTTATATTCTCTGGCGTTTGGAGGGGTGCATTTTCTTCTAAGCTCAGGATTAAGAGATGTGATGGTAGAAACAGGGCTGCCTGTTATTTCTGAAATTTGTTCGAAAGTTGTGTATGAATTGACTGTGACTGTATCGTAGCATACAGGTTCTGCATCAATGGCCTGGGGGATATTGTATTTTTCCCGGTTTCTGCCTATCTGTACCGCCGCCAGTATTTTAGGGACAAATGCGATTGTCTCATATTTATAGATCATGTCAGGGGAGATATCCCAGAATGTTTTTACATCACTGTTTTTTTTCAGTATCCGGTCAATTGCCATTTCGCCGGCATTGTAAGCTGCGCAGGCAAGCAGCCAGTCATCG
>CAYNVT010000018.1:0-2095 GCA_964400685.1 uncultured Bacteriovoracaceae bacterium
GAAGGGAACATATCACTTACATTCATATTCCGATGTCCATCACGGCACCGGCACCTGACCGGTATGACCTTTCACTCTCACAGGTATCTTTCCGGGCATCTGGTATCCTATGTTGCCTTTGCTGTCGGCATAAACCACGCTCTGAGACGGCGTGTCCCAGTACTTGAGCGCCTCACGGAATTCGTTCCAGTTACCGGCCTTGTCGAGCCTGATGATGGCGAGTGCTATGGTGCCGGGCATTAACCCTGTCCAGTGAAGCGCCAGAGGGTCTTTGACGTTGAAACCGGAAGTCTGGCCGGTCTTCTCGTCGTACTTGTTGTCGTTGATGATCGGGCCTAAATGCGTTCTCCTCACATTTATCACGACAGGCGGCTTGCCGTTTCCCGCCAGGATAGTTTCTTCGATAACTTTCATGTCCCGCCATTTGCCTTCCCATTCATACTGCATAGGGTTGGCCGGGTTCACCTTTATCTGATAGAGGTCGTTCACGTCAGGGTATACGTTTGTGGTGCCCCACGATATGTCATTGTTGTGGCCTACAACAACCCCGGGGCTCGATGCAAATGCGAAGCCTGCCACGTCGAAGGGTCTCCCCCTGCCGTCATCCGGGCAGTGAAGCGCTATCTCGTACCATATGGAGGGCTGCTGTATGCCCAGGTGAGGGTCATTCGCAAGCAGAGGCATGCCGGTCTTCGTGATGTCTCCTGCAGCCACCCACGAATTGCTGCCAGTACCTTCTGTCTGTCCCATCAGTATGGACAGATCCGCCAGCGGGCCGGTGTATTCAGACGCCTGTCCTGCCGGAATCTCATTGGATGAGAGCTTGTTTACCGGACCGGGAGCAGAGGGGTTGACAGCATCCGGAAACATAACCTTTATATCCTCATCGAGAAGTATGGTGGGCTTCTCCTTAAGCGGCCAGGGCGGTACGAGGAACTGTTCAGCCATCTTAGCACCCAGTCGCGCATAGAGCTTTGTTCGCGGCTGCTCCATGTCGCGGGACAGGCCGAGGTCCCAGGCCATAAGCTTGGAAAAGGCCAGCGAATCCAGCGCCGACCATGGCTCCACCTTGAACTTGACTCCCGTGAGTCCGAGAATTGTGTAGTTGATAGACAGCTGCCTGGGGGTCCTCCTCGATATATAAGCATTGACGCCTTTGGCAAAGGCGTCAAGAATGGCGCGGTCCGAGGAAGAGTAGCTTTTGTACTCCTCTTCCACGACCCGGTATATGCCAAGCGAACGCAGGTAGATATCGGCGTTCACCAGAGCGGCCTTCCTGCCTGTGAGCTCCTCGATACGTCCTCCGCATGTCTTGCGGAAAAACTCCATCTGCCAGAAGCGGTCCTGCGCCTGTACATAACCCTGCGCGAACATTAGGTCGTGCATGTTTTTCGCATATATGTGAGGCACCCCCCAGTCATCGCGGATCACTTCAACACTCTCCCTGAGCCCGTCCGCCTTCAGCTCCCCTTCAACCTTCGGGACGGGGCCATTCATAATGCTCCTGTAAAAGACGTACCCCCCTGCTGAAATTATGACAACAAGTGCAAGAAGAATGTACAGAACGGTCTTGAGTACCTTGCCGGAATTGTCCTTTGTCATATGCAAACCTCCTTGAGCGGCGCGGCTTAAAGCCTGCCTGATTCGGGGATCAGGTCTAAAAAGGTGCTGGTTCAATAGATGAAAGGTTAAACGCCGCAGGATAAAAAATGCAAGACCTTTTTGTCTGGCCGCAGAGGTCTTCCGGTTACCAATTGCCTTCTCCGGCGCTTCATTTAAGCCCGTCTCTGAATTTCAGATAATCATCGGCAGCCTTCTCCGGCTGTTCAAGCATTGGCAGATGGCCCACACCCGGCATGATAATGACCTGAGAGTCAGGCATCAGCTTATTCAGAACCCCGGCAGTGGCCATATTAATGACACGGTCATTATCTCCCCACACGATCAGGGTTGGCGTTTTGAGGCCGGCCACATGTTCCTCGATTGAATCGGTGCTCAATTCCTTGAAAATCCGCTTCTCAAGATCATAATTGTTTATCCGCTCCCGCGCCATGACATTGAGCATGGGCCTCGGGATAAAGGGCGGTTCTGACAT
>CAYNVT010000018.1:2105-12572 GCA_964400685.1 uncultured Bacteriovoracaceae bacterium
TCACGAATGCAAATATCCGGGCGAAATCATCTTCGCTTTTCGCCATAAGAGGGTTTTCTCCACTCTCGGCAATCACCTTATGAAGTTCGCCGGGAGGCGCGCTCCATATACCGCCCGGGTCCAGCAGCCAGAGGCTCTGAACTTCATCGTGATAAAGCGCAGCATACATCAGGGAAATATGGCCGCCCATCGAACTCCCGCCCAGGTGCACTTTCGTTACGCCAAGGGCCCTGGCCAGATTTCTGATCCTTGCCGCCTGGGCTCCTGCCCTGTAGTCGGCATCAGAGGGATGGCCTGATTCTCCGAACCCCAGGTTATCAGGGATAATCACTCTGTAGCGAGGTGTCAGAAAGCGGGCCACCCGAACAAAATTATCCTTGTTGGCACCGAAACCGTGCAGCAGTATTAGCGGTTCGCCCTGCCCGCCTTCCAGATAGACATAATGAAACCCGCCAGGCAGGTCGATTTGCCTGCGAGAAAGCCCGGCTTGTCTCCGTTCAAGGTCTATGGCTATTGTGGTGGCCGTTTCAGGCATAAAATATACTAATGCGACAGCGGCCAGTATGCAGATAACGATAAGATCCACAACCGCCCTGATTATACGCATATAAACCTCCATTTGCATGATTATGTTCAATACATTGATATAATAGCATTAACATATCAATCTGTTCCACATACAACTTTTAACAATATAAACCAAAATGGCTTGACATAAAAAAACCAAGATCTCATACTTCCTCTATTTAAAAGGAGCCTCTTATTATGAATACACAATACCTGATGGCAATCGATATAGGGGGAGGCTCCGGCCGCTGTCTCCTTCTGGACCCCGAAACAGGAACTGTAAAAACATCAAAGCGGAACTGGACCCACCCTTCGGCACCTGGAACCAGTGACCTCGGCTTCTCTATAGATGCTGCCGATATTCTGAAAAAGCTCGGCGAAGCTTCCCGTGAAGTCATGGGAAAAGCCGGCGTTATCCCGGGCCAGATCGCGGGCATCGCTGCAAGCGGCATGCGCAATACGACCGTTGTACTTGATGCCGGTAATGAAATCCTGCTGGCAACCCCCAACAAGGATGCCAGAGCCCTTGGCGAAGGCATGATGCTGGGCTTTGAACGGGGAAAAGAAGTACACGCCATATCAGGCCACTGGCCTACCCCGCTGTTTCTCGGCACCCGTCTTATCTGGCTTAAAAATAACGCACCTGATCTTTTCAAGCGCGCAAACGTAGCACTGTCAGTCACCGACTGGATTGCATTCGTCCTGTCCGGAAAACTCGCATCGGAACGCTCTCAGGCAGGCGAAACACTCCTTTTTAACCTGAAAGAAAGCCAGTGGGCATCTGATCTCATCGATTCCCTTGGGCTTCCCGTCTCTCTCTTCCCTGCGCCTGTGGATTCCGGCGCACGTCTCGGTTCGCTTACAAAAGAAGGCGCCGATATCCTGGGCCTCGTCCCGGGCATACCTGTTGCTGCTGGCGGCGCAGACACCCAGTGTGGCCTTCTCGGAGCAGGAGCTGTGGCAGATGGCGATCTTGCAGTCATAGCAGGCACCACCATGCCGCTGCAGCTGGTTACAGATGATCTGATACTTGATGATTCCGGGAGGCTCTGGAGCGGACAGCATGTCGTTGCGGGAAAATACATTCTGGAAAGCAATGGTCTTATCACCGGCGACATCATCGACTGGTTCGCACGACTCTTATATCCTGACGCCCCTGACGCCGCTCTCAGCCTCTTCACTGAGGCGGAAGCGTCGCTCCCCGGAGCCGCCGGCATTTATTCTACTTTCGGCTCGGCATTATTCGACGGCAGGACCGTCGGTCTGCCTGTGGGGAATCTCACTCTTTCCCACATGGTAACAGGAGACCCGGCACGCAGCCGCAGACACGTTGCCCGCGCCCTGATTGAAGGCATAACCTTCTCTGTGCGGGCCAACCTGGAACAGATAACAGCCGTCTCAGGCAAAACGATTCCGAAAATTTTGGTTACAGGCGGCATGTCCAGAAGCGCTCTGTTCACGCAGATTGCATCTGACGTGACAGGATGCGCTGTCGATGTCCCTCAGTCCGCAGAAGCTTCATCGGTCGGGGCAGCCGTGCTCGCCGGCGTAGGCTCAGGAATATTTACAGATCCTGCTTCAGGCGCAAAAAAAATATCAAAGTCCCTGAAGGAATTCGTGCCGGATAAATCCGGGGAAAAATATCAGAGCCTCTATACGGGCTGGAGGCAGGCATTCGACAAACGTACCGGCGCCGATGCATGCGTAGGTGATCTCCTGACCGCATCCCTCTTCGAGCCGTCGCCCGCAGCGGGCAGGGCCGCCGATCCGTCATTCAAACCTGATATCTTCATCACTGCATCCCTTGATAAGACCGCCATCGACGAATTTGAAATCATAGGCAATGTCTTTTACGAGGGGTGGCGGGAAAAAATGAAGCTGTACGATGGAGGCACGGATCTGGCCAATGCCCTTTCAGGCAAAAAAATATTCGTTACCGAAATGGACGTGGTTGATTTCCCTGCCATCCGCGATGCAAAGGACATCAGGGCAATCGTCACCTGCCGCGGAAACGCGGTCAATGTGGATATCAAGGCGGCGACAGCCTACGGTATTCCCGTGATGAACACGCCCGGACGAAACGCCGATGCCGTAGCCGACCTCACCGTCGCCTTCATGGTCATGCTCGCCCGCAGGATGCCGGGGTCTTCCGACTTCCTCAAACGCGAAGAAGTGAAGGCAGGCGATATGGCTAAGATGGGGGAGGCATATCTGAAATATCAGGGCACAGAGCTCTGGAGAAAGACCGTAGGTCTTGTGGGAATGGGTAATGTCGGCGCAGGTGTCGCAGCCAGACTGTCGCGCTTCGGGGCCAGGGTCGTCTTCTATGACCCGATGGTAACCGAAGGGGACGGGGCTCTGCTTTCAGCACAGAAGGTATCCCTCGATGAACTGCTGGCCGTAAGCGATTTCATCAGCATTCACGCCCCTTCGATCGATGCCACGAAAGGCATGATCAACCGCGAGGCATTCGAGAAAATGAAAACCGGGGCTTTCTTCATCAATACCGCCAGGGCATCCCTTGTGGATGATGATGCGCTTTTGTGGGCGCTTACGTCAGGCAAAATAGCGGGCGCAGCCCTGGACGTTTTCTCGGCAGAACCTCCGGGATCGGACGACCCTATAGTCTCCCACCCCAATGTCATTGCCACCCCTCACCTGGGAGGAAACACCGCCGAGACGGCGGCGCATCAGGGGGCGATCGCAGTCGATCAGATCAGAAAGCTCATGGCGGGAGAGAAAC
Source organism: uncultured Bacteriovoracaceae bacterium (assembly GCA_964400685.1). Lineage (GTDB taxonomy): Bacteria > Desulfobacterota > Desulfomonilia > UBA1062 > UBA1062 > DATCTV01. The sequence goes on from CAYNVT010000018.1 coordinate 5,416, forward strand.
CGGATTATATACTTAATCCCGAGGTGCTGGACTCCTTCTCATGGTCGGCCCCGCGCCCTGAGCCGGATGAAAAGAAGCTGGATGGGCTTTCGAAAAACAAGCGGCCTTCAGTCACGTCATAAAGGAATAAAAATATAATTAAAACAAAACCACTTTAAAAGGAGTGAAAACTGTTTATGGGTAAATTTGAAAAGTACCAGAATGAAGTGCTCGAGGCCAGTCTCTGGCTGTCCGACAACGGCTATTTCGGTTCGCTCAGGGGAACAGGGGGCAATGTTTCGGTGAGGATAGACGGAGAGGATCTGATGGCCATCACCCCGTCATCTGTAAAGTATCACGAGATCAGGCCTGAAGATATCTGTGTAGTCGATCTGACCGGGACCGTAGTTGAAGGGTGCCGTGCGCCCTCGGTCGAAGCAGGAATGCATGCAGCCATCTACCGTGAGAGGCCTGACGTAAACGCAGTCGTCCACACGCATCAGATCTACGGCAGCATTTTCGCGCTCCTCAACAAGCCCATCCCCGCACTTTTTGATGAGGTTTCATTCATGCTTGGCGCATCGGTGGATGTGGTACCGTATGCCGTTTCAGGAAGTGCGGACCTGGCCGTGAATGTTGCCGGCAAACTCAGCAATAATGCCAACGCCTATATCATCCAGAACCACGGTATCATTGCCCTGGGTAAAAATATGGATAAGGCGCTGCTGACTGCAGAACTCCTCGAAAAAGTCTCTCACATATACTATATGGCGCTTTCTTCAGGAATGCCGGTCAACCCCCTACCCGATCAAATCAGGGAAATGGCACAAAGTCTGAGAGACTATGAGGTGAGCGAGGCCAAGAAAAAGAAGGCTGCGAAATAATATACCCCTGAATAATCAGTTTTTAAAAATTATTCAGACATCAAACGAAGAGAGCAGCCGTTAAGCGTTTAATGAAAAGCAGAACTTGATGAATCCTTTGCTCAACTGCTTATCAGCTGAAATGCTTAACTGCTTCTTCCTGGAGGCATTATGAAAGTTTCTGGCGCAAACGAACTGATTGCCGATGTCCAGTCAAAGGGTCTTTGCATAGGCTGCGGGGCATGCGTCGATCTGTGTCCGTATTTCAGGAATCACCGCGGGACAACGGTCAGCCTTTTCCCGTGCATCTCAGCCACAGGCAGGTGTTTCGCTTTCTGCCCGAAGATAGAGGTTGACCTGGATGAGCTCTCAAAGGCCTGTTTCGGAATTGCCTACACGGCGAAACCTCTCGGCGAATACAGGAAAATTCTCATTGCTAAGGGATCGGATAAGGCCGGTAAAGGTGATTTCCAGGCAGGCGGTGTAGTAACAGCCCTTGTTCTCTCTGCGCTCAAATCAAAAAAGGCCGGGGCCGCAATTCTGACGGACAATTCAGGTCTGCTTCCCGTGCCAAATGTTGTAAAGACTGCAAAAGGCGTCCTTTCGTGCGCTTCATCCAAATATTCGGCGGCACCGTCTCTTTCGGCATTCAACCGCGCCGTAAAAGAAGGCCTTGATAACCTTGCGGTTGTGGCTACTCCCTGCCAGTCGCTTTCCCTTGCACAGATGAGGCTCAATCCCACCGGGATAGATAATTTCAGCGACCCTACTGCAATCGTTATTGGACTTTTCTGTACATGGGCTCTTGATTATGGCAGGCTGGAGGAGTTTCTGAAAAAGAGTCTCGATATAAGCACCATCAAAAAATTCGACATCCCGCCCCCTCCTGCCGAGGTCTTCGAGGTATACACTGATATCGGCAAGTTCACCTTCCCTTTATCGGAAATAAGGGAGCTTGTACCCGTTACCTGCTCCTACTGCCCGGACATGACCTCAGAGTTTGCGGATATCTCGGTCGGCGTGCTCGAAGGCAGGCCGGATATGAATACGCTTATAATCAGGACGGAACGAGGTGAACGCCTTTTTGACGATGCAGTGAAAAAGGGCTTTCTCATAACCGCTGAAATGCCTGAGGCAAACCTCGAACATCTTGAAACAGCAGCGAAAAACAAAAAACAGAGGGCGTTTATAAAGGGCTCATCAGAGGGCAGAATCAACTGCGAAGACAAAGGAACGCGTGCGATGATGCGGCTGGGCGCTGATGTCCTTACTGGAATAATTTCAGCCGGAGGTGCCAAATGAGCCGACTGACGGAAGAAAAAGGCGGAGAAATCCTTCTGATGATGGGAAACGAGGCGATAGCAAGGGGCGCGCTTGAGGCAGGCGTACAGGTAGCAGCGGCCTATCCCGGCACCCCTTCCTCGGAAATCATTGAAAACCTCGGAAAGGCGGCCGTTGAACGGGGCCTGTATGTGGAATGGTCGGTCAATGAAAAGGTTGCTGTAGAGGTAGCGGCGGCAGGTTCTTTTGCAGGACTCCGTTCGCTGGTCGCCATGAAGCAGAACGGGGTGAACGTAGCCTCGGACTTTCTCCTGCACCTGGGCCTTTCAGGTACCAGAGGAGGCATGGTGCTCATCCCCTGCGATGACCCCGGTGCGCTCTCAAGCGTCAACGAGGGAGAATCGCGGCACTTTGCAAAACTGCTCGAACTGCCCCTTCTTGAACCAGGCGATTTCCAGGAAGCCAAGGACATGACCAAATGGGCGTTCGAACTCTCCGAAGAGCTCAAAGGTCTCGTGGTCATGAGGAGCGTCACACGCCTCTCTCATGCGAGCGGAACCGTAAAGACAGGCCCCCTGCCCAAAGAGAAAAGAAAGGCCGTTTTCAAGGCCGACGGCTTCGTAATCGACCCCGAGACCGGCCCGGTCCATACGATGCCGGTTGCATTCTGGCATCCGATACAGCAGCAGAAGCTCAAAAAGGCCGAGGCCATTTTCGAGAATAGCCCCTTCAATACCTACACAGGCCCGGTTAAACCCGAACTCCTTATCATTACCAGCAGCGCATGCACCTTCTACGCAAAGGAAGCGGTCAATGTTCTGGGTGTTGAAGAAAGGGCCGGCATCCTCAAGCTGGGCACCACATGGCCGCTACCGAGAAACCTGGTAAAAAAACACCTCTCGACGACGACGAAGATTCTGGTTGTCGAAGAAGTGCTTCCCTTCCTCGAGGATAACGTAAAGATACTTGCAGCCGAACTGGCGGATGAAACAGGCTTAAAGCAGTTTTTCGGGAGGGCCGAAGCAACCCTTCCCACGACCGGTGAACTCAATCCCGATATAGTGATAGCAGCCCTTGCCGGTATTCTGGGAATCGACTACAGACCGGTGCCGCAGGATTTCGAGGCAAACGCGAACCTGCTTTCATTCGGCAACGCCCCCAACCGCGAAACCACATTCTGTGCGGGCTGCCCGCACCGGGCTTCTTTCTGGAGCATTCACAACGCACTTCTATTGGACAACCGCAAAGGATTCGTCTGCGGCGACATAGGCTGCTATACGCTCGCTTTTCTGCCTTGCGGCTTTTCGATGCTCAAGACAGGCCACTGCATGGGTGCGGGCACGGGCATAGCCAGCGGCTTCGGCCAGCTTGGTAGGTTCGGCATGGATCAGCCGGTGTTGAGCGTCTGCGGCGATTCGACATTTTTCCATGCGGCAATGCCAGCACTGGTGAACGCGGTGCACAACAAATCGGATATCATCATGGTCATACTGGACAACAGCGGAACGGCGATGACAGGTTTCCAGCCCCACCCCGGTCTCAAAGCGAGCGTAATGGGCGACAATGTTCCGGATGTGGACATTGAAGCCGTCTGCAAAGCGATTGGAGCGAAGATAGCCATAAGCGACCCCTTTGACGTTAAGGCGACGGAAGACGCTCTTCTCAAACTGCTCAGGGAAGAAACGGGAACGCGCGTCATGATATTGAGGCAGAAATGCGCGCTGTCCCCGGAAAGAAAAGGCAAGAAATATTTCGAGATGAGCATTGACGAGAATATCTGCCTCGGCGAAAAATGCGGGTGCAACCGTTTGTGCACGAGGATTTTCAGATGCCCCGGCCTTATCTGGGACCAGGCGGCGGGAAAGGCGCGTATAGACGAGGTGATCTGCGCCGGCTGCGGCGTCTGCGCGAGCATTTGCCCTTCGGGCGCCATAAAGAAGGTGGAGGTGGCGAAATGAGCGCTATCGTAAAAGACCCTTACAACGTAATAATCACGGGTGTCGGCGGGCAGGGCAATGTCATCGCATCGCGCATGCTCGGCAACATCCTCGCAAAAAAAGGCTATACCATAACGATAGGCGAGACCTTCGGCGTCTCACAGCGCGGAGGTTCAGTCATGAGCCACATCAGGATTTCCGCCAGAGGTACCTGGAGCCCTCAGATGCCCAAAGGCAAAGCCGACCTCATAGTTGCGCTGGAGCCCATCGAATCGCTCAGGGTAATGGCGGGCTACGGCAACCCGTCGACAAAGGTGCTCAGCAATTCGAGGCCGGTTTATCCGGTGGGTGTCATAGCCGGAGATCAGAAATACCCGACCAAAAATGAACTTAATGACGCGCTTTTGAAGCTGACAACGGACGTGAAATTCGTCGACGCGACCGACGAGGCGCTGAAGCTGGGAGAACCTATTCTGAGCAACGTTATAATGATGGGGGCAATAGCAGGTCTCGATGATCTGCCATTCGACACCCCGGAATTTATCGAGGTCATGGCAGGGACATTCAAAAAGGAGAAGCAGGAAATAAATATAAAGGCCTTCGAACTCGGCAAGGAGCTTGTGAAAAAGGCATAAATCAATATCCAAAGGGATAAACTCTGACAGGCATTTCTGTCATATTTCCCGCATCCTTTGAATTCCTTGATATTCTTTATTTGCCCATTATTATTACAACATGCTGTTGTTTGATAATGGATGAATTTGGGAGAGAATGGGATGCGCGGGAACATGACACGATTGTTGTGCCTTTCCGGGTTCTGCCTGATGCTGATGGCTGCTTCCAGCGAATCCGTCAACCGGTATATATCGAAAGCAGGCAGGGCTGAAGAAAAGCGTGTCCTGATCCTATACACCTACAACTTCAACCAGCCCGCCCAACAACAAATATCAGCCGGTCTTGAAACAGCCAGAAAGATTGCAAAGCTGAACTCGAATGACTTCATTCATGAATATCTGGATATCTCACCGCCGAAAAATCCTGAGCAGCGTCTCATGCTCGGCCAATTGCTGCTCAACAAATATGCAGGACAAAAATTCGATCTCATTATTACCATATTCGACAACGCCCTCAATTTTCTCCTGAATGAAGGGAAGGATATCTCGCCGGACAGCCCTTGTCTTGCCCTGTACGGGCAAACAAAACCTCATCTTGAGCACGGAAGAAAAATTGTTTTTCAGAGTCCCCTGGCCTTCGATGTAGGTGGAACCTTGGAGCTTGCGTTGAGGCTTTTCCCCGAGACCCGCAGAATCCTGTTTGTCTCCGGCAAGGGCGATCTTGACAAGGCATTCGAGGAAAAGGCCAAGGTTGATTTTGCCCCGTGGCGGAAAAAGCTTGAATTTGAATATTCCAGCAATATTTCTGCGAATAATCTTTTAGAGCATGTAAAAAGCCTGTCTCCCGGAACGGTAGTCATCTACTCTCGTATTTCATCGGATATTACCGGAAAGACATATCAACCGGTCGATATGGCAATCAGGCTTGCCCAAACCTCAAATGCACCTGTTTTCTGTCTTGCCACATCACAGCTTGGCACCGGCGTCATCGGCGGTTCCATGGTTGACGTGGAAGCCCTCAGCGCCATGCTGGGTAGAATCCTCCCTTCACTGATGACCGACAATCCGCTTCCACTCGAACCGGCCTCGCAATTTTTGAAACCGATGGTTGACTGGCAACAAATCAAGCGCTGGGGAGTCAGCCCTGGCCTCATTCCGGATAATGCCCTTATAATCAATCGCCCCCAAACTCTCTGGAGCCAGTACAAGATGGTTGTTATAAGTATTATAACGGTGTTTCTTGTACTTACCGGCCTTATCATAGCTTTATTCATACAGAATTATCGCCGCAGGATTGCCGAGAAACAGGCCCGTGAGAGCGAATCCCGTTACCGCATCCTGATCGAGCGGGCGCCCGATGCCATTCTGGTATATGACAGCGAGCTTGGGAGGTTTGTTGATGCAAACGCCAGCGCGGAAAAGCTGTTCGGCTGCGACCGCAATGAACTCCTCCGTTCTGCACCGCAAAGGTTCTACACAAAAGAACAGCCCGACGGACGGGATGTCAATGAGAGCATATCAGAGCATAACCTTCGGGTGCTGGCTGGAGAAGAGCTGCAATTAGACCGGATAGTTCACAGCGTCGACGGCAGGGATCTGTACTGCGAAGTCCGCGTGGTCAGGTTGCCCTCCGAAAACAGGAAGCTGCTTCGCGCCAGTTTTATAGATGTCACTGAACGCAAACTGGCGGAAGAAACTCTCCGGGAAAAACAGGAACAGCTCATTGAAGCCCAGCGGCTTGCCCATATAGGGCATTGGGAACTCGTTTTTTCTGCCAATAAGCTCACCTGGTCAGATGAGATTTTCCGGATATTCGAGATAGATAATAAACGTTCAAGTTTTACATATGAGGATTTTCTGGAGATCATCCACCCTGAAGACCGCGAGATGGTCAATGCCATCTACAAGCAGTCAATGGAAACCCATATGCCGTATAGAAATGTTCACAGGCTGCTGTTTCCTGACGGGCGGATAAAATATGTGCATGCGCAGGGTGAGACCTACTACAACCCTGAAGGAAAACCGATAAGATCGAGTGGAACCGTACAGGACATCACCGAACTCAAGAATGCGGAAAATGAGAAGATGAAACTCCAGGAACAGCTGACTGCGGCACAAAAAATGGAAGCAGTTGGCCGTCTGGCCGGCGGTGTTGCTCATGACTTCAATAATATACTGAGCGTCATTATGGGACATGCCGATCTTGCACTCGAGAAAACCGATCAGTCGCTGCCTGTATATTCAAACCTTGTGGAGATACAGAAGGCAGCCAAGCGTTCCGCTGACTTGACTAGACAGCTGCTTGCCTTTGCACGAAAGCAGACCGCCGTTCCGAAAATAATGGACATGAACGAGTCAGTGGAAGGGATGCTCAAGATGTTGAGACGCATGATTGGCGAGGACATCGAACTGACATGGAAACCGGGAATGGAGTTGTGGCCGGTAATGATCGATCCCAGCCAGGTTGACCAGCTGCTGGCGAC
>CAYNVT010000018.1:12582-16342 GCA_964400685.1 uncultured Bacteriovoracaceae bacterium
TCTGCATCAACGCACGGGATGCGATTACGGGTGTGGGAAAAATCACTATCGAGACAAGAAATACCGTCTTCAATGAAACCTCCTGTTCCGAATATATGAATTGCGCACCCGGAGAATATGTGATGCTGGCCGTCAGCGACAACGGCAGCGGCATGGACAAAGATACTATTGATCATATATTTGAGCCGTTCTTTACCACCAAGGAAGTCGGTCAGGGTACCGGCCTCGGTCTGGCTACCGTATATGGGATCGTCAAGCAGAATGAAGGATTTATCAACGTCTGTAGCGAACCGGACAAGGGATCGGCCTTTAATATATACTTACGCCGATGCAAGGTCGATAATATGGAACAACCACTCGAAAATACTGATCAGCCTACTCTCAGTCATGGTGAGACCATACTGATTGTTGAAGATGATACCGCCACATTGAATACCGGGAAGACGATGCTGGAACATCTGGGATACAAAGTGCTAAGCGCCAGCACACCGGAAGAAGCTATCCTTCATGCTGAAACCTGCACATCCCGGATATCATTATTGATCACCGATGTGATCATGCCGGGAATGAATGGCTGGGAATTGGCGAAATTGATCACCGGTATAAAGCCCGGTTTGAAATGCCTTTTCTGTTCCGGATATACGGCAGATGTTATTTCCCACCGTGGAATGCTGGAGGATGGGATGAACTTCCTTCAAAAACCATACTCAATCAAAGATCTGGCGATCAAAGTCCGTCAAGCCATGGAATGAAAAGTCTGAGTTTCCCGATTTTTCAGCCTAAAACCTTTTTGAGTTCTTCTTTCATATTCTCAAGCTGGTAAGGCTTCTGGATGAAGCCGGCCGGGCCTTTCTCCCCGAAGCTTCTCATTACTTCGATCTCGTTATAACCGCTGCTTATTATCACCTTGATATCAGGGTCAATCAGCATAAGTTCGCGATAGGCCTCTTTGCCGTCCATTCTCGGCATGGTCAGATCCAGTATGACGCAACTTATTTTATCCCGGTTCCGGCTGAAAACGTCGAGTGCGTCCTTTCCATCAACGGCGGTGATCACATCAAAACCGATTCTTTCCAGCAACTTTTTGCAGACATTTCTGATTTGCTCATCATCATCCACAAGAAGGATCGTGCCGCTGCCATACCAGTCCTGCCCATGTCTGATTTCCGCTTTTTTTATGCCTGTGGAAGATTCTATTGCCGGAAAGAAGATTTTAAATGAAGTACCCCGGCCCGGCTCGCTGTATATTTTAAGTGCGCCTTTGTGACTCCTGACTATGCCCAGCACTGCGGCGAGGCCCAGCCCTCTTCCCGTGAATTTGGTCGTAAAAAAGGGATCAAAGATTTTTCCCAGGGTCTCTCTGTCCATGCCGCAGCCCGTGTCTGAAATCTCCATGCAGACATAAACGCCTTCAACCATCTCATCAATCAAATCAAACGTTTTCAGATATTCACCGCTGCATTTGATCTGACGGGTCATAATGGTTATCGTGCCCGGTTTGTCTCCGATAGCCTCGCTTGAGTTTATGACAAGATTCATTAATATCTGCTGAACCTGCGGCAGATCAGCTTTTATGAAGGGAATCTTTTCATCAAGACGCAAATCAAGTTTCGCCTTCTTGGAGATCGAGGCTGTAAGCATCTGCTCCATCTCGCGAATGAGTTCGTTCAGATTGAGAGGCGCCATCTGGAAAAAACCCTTTCCCGAATATGCGAGCATCTGTTTGCACAGACCTGCGGCACTCATAGCCACTTTATTGATGTTATTCAGTCGCGGCACGGCCGGGGACATTTCGGAGATATCCATCAGAGCTAGTTCAGAATTGCCTATTATTGCCGTAAGCATGTTGTTGAAGTCGTGGGCGATGCCCCCGGCAAGCACGCCTATGCTTTCGAGTTTCTGGGCCTGCCGGATTTGTTTTTCCATAAGCAGCTTTTCTGCCTCGGCCTTCTTTCGCTCTGAGATATCAAGGCAGATGCCTGACATCCGTAAAGGTTTGCCCGTATCATCATATTTTGTATTGCCCAGGGCTTTAATCCACCGTTCAGTCCCGTCCGGAAGAACTATCCTGTAATCGCTGTCAAGCCTGGTTCCCTGTTTGATTGAATATTCGATGCGGCTGTTTGCTGTTGCCTTATCATCCGGATGCAATACACTGTTCCAGATATCAAAAGACGGTTTGTCTTTATCCGGGTCCAGACCGAAAAGAATAAACAACTCCCTGGACCATTCGATTTTTCCACTTGGAATATCCCAGTCCCATACGCCAGCGCCTGAGGCTTCCTGCGCCATTTTCAAACGCCGCTCGCTCTCTTTAAGCGCCTCTTCAACTCGTCTATGCTCGGTGATATCTTCAATGGTTCCTTCCAAATATTTGATATTGTCTGTTTCATCCTTTACGGCTTTCGCATTGATTCTTATCCAGATATGCCGCCCGTTTCTGTGGTAAATTTCGGTTTCAAAACCTTTTATATAGCCCGCATCTGCAAGCGCTTTTTTGATTCTCGTTCGGTCTTCAGGATTCACATAGAGCTGTTTCTGAATGTCTGTTACGGCTTCTATCATCTCTTCAGGGGAACCATATCCGGCAATATTTGCAAATTCCTGATTTACCTCTTCATAAACGCCTTCAGGGGTGGAGCGGAATATCCCTAGAATTGCATTATCAAAGATATTACGATATTTCTCTTCGCTTACTTTAAGAGCCCGCTCGGCTTTTTTTCTTTCCGTTATGTCGCGCCCTACCCCCAGGAAGCCGCTCGGGTTGCCTTCCTTATCCCTTAAAAGTGACATGCTGATTTCACCAATAAATATCGTGCCATCCTTACAGATGAATTCGAGCTCCATTATCCTGGATATCTCACAGTCCCTGTCTGCGAGACGTTCAGGGGTCAGTTCTTCAGACATAATTTTTAAAGCGATACCATAGGACTCTGGTGTTAGATTTTTTTCAAGCGGCATGGACTGGAGTTCCGCCAGTGTAAAACCTCTCGTTTTTACTACCGAAGGGCTGATCCAGACAGTCTTAAAATCCATGTCCATCAGCCACAGGGTGTCCTGCATATTATCGGAAATCAGACGATACTGCTGTTCACTCCGGAACAGGGCCTCTTCGATTTTCTTTCTGTCGGTGATGTCATGAAAGATGGTCATGATCGCCTTTTCACCCTTGAAATAGACATGGCTTACCGTTACCGCAACATCAATTTTGTTCCCTTTGATGTCCAGACATTTAATTTCAATCTGAGGTGGTGTTTTCCCTTCTTTAAACTGTCTTCTGCGTTCCATCAGAAGACCATGAGAATTTTCAGGGACAAAATCAAACATGGTTTTGCCTGCATAGTCTTCAGGATTCATCGATCCGAAAAGCTTCATTGCAGCGGGATTGCCGTACAGAATTTTACCTTCTCTGTGAATGATTATGCCGTCAGGAAAATTGTATATCAGATGCCTGTACTGCTCCCTGCTTTCTTCTAGCGCCTTCACCGTCTTTTTTTTATCGGTTATGTCATTTACCTGAAGAATGAGGCATCTCTTGTTATTTAGATCGATTACCTCTCCGGAAATTTCGCCCAACCTTATCTCGCCGGACTTTGTAACCATCTCGATTTCATAACAGCTGACGCGGCCGTCCTTCCTGATTATCTCAACCAGTTCGTCCCTTCTTGCTTTATCTCTGACAAGTCCAAGTTCAAATGCGGATTTTCCGATAATATCTTCACGGCTCCAACCCATTATCTTTTCAAAGTTATCATTGGCT
>CAYNVT010000018.1:16370-30487 GCA_964400685.1 uncultured Bacteriovoracaceae bacterium
GATAAAGCCGCCATCATCAATGCTGCTTATCGCTAAGATATTGGGTGAGTTGTTGAACGCCAGGCGGAATTTGTTTTCGGATGCCGCCAGTTCAATCTCAATTTTTTTCAGTTCTGATATATCGGTGATAACGCTTTCAATTGCAACAGGGTTGCCGTCGCTTCCATATTCAACAATATTTTTATGGTGAATCCACTTTTCCTCACCCGACTTATGGATTATTTTATATTCATAAAAGGGCCTGATTTCACCGCTTAAGATTTCGTTGAAGCGCTGATCTAAAACGGCCTTCCATTCAGGGTGTATGAATTTTTTGATCAGCAGGGGGTCGTCATAGAATTCCTGAGGTTCATAGCCTGTTATTTCAATACAGCCCGGGCTTACATACTCGAATTTTCCCTGAGGCAGGGCCATCCGGAAGATTATGACATTGGCATCCTCAATAAGCTTCTTATAATAATCAGCATTGAGAGAAACCGGTTTTTCCTTTTCCATCTGCCCGCCACTAAATTTAATTGCTTTTTACATTATAATATAATTTACTTTTTTGAAAATGCCATAGCCGGTAATTCAGGGATGACTCTGTATGTGGTAGAAAATATAAACCACTTGAAGGGCGGGATTATAAAATAATGATTTGTCCTAATTGCGGAAATGAACAGGCAGATGGCCTGGCCGAATGCACAGGCTGCGGAATAATTTTTGCCAAATATAAGAAAAGGGTGAAACCGCCTGAGGATAAAGAACGGCAGGAAGAATCTCCAGACCGCTCAAGACTTGTACAATCTTTATTGCAGGGCATGTTTACGATACCTTCAAATTTTATGGCGCTTAGAATTATCCTCTTAGCCGGCCTTTTCCTGCTCGAGCTCAGACTTGCGTTAATACCTGTCTCCGACCCCCAGAGTGAAATATCTTTTCTTCTGAATACCATGCATGCCATAAATCTCGTTTTCCACGAGGCGGGCCATGTTCTGCTTTCTTTCATGGGAGAATTCATCACGGTCCTGGGCGGAACTCTGATGCAGCTTATCGTCCCTATGGTGTTCACCGTTTACTTTTTATTATGGAGACATGATTCATACGCCGCAGCAGCTACATTCTGGTGGTTCGGCGAGAATTTTATAGACATAGCCCCCTACATCTATGACGCGCATGACCTTAATCTCATGCTTCTGGGCGGGCATACCGGAAAGGAAGGCCCGCACGACTGGGAATACATACTCGGGACTCTTGGATTGATTGACAGGAGCCATGCGATAGGATGGATGGTATGGGGATCTGGCTGCCTCATAATGCTTTCAGCATTAGCCTGGGGGGGAATTCTTGTTTACAGACAGTACCGGTCTACCTGAACTCCGAGGTGCAGAGTTTTTCCGGGCTGCATGCAAGAACCTCAACCGTTACATGCGCAAGCCCGGGCACGGAATCGAGGAGCCTCTTATAATAGCTGTAAGTGCGGCCTGAGCCCGTAACCACGGAAACGATGCATGCATAGCGCCCTTCAGAGACCTGCCAGACATGCAGGTCGTTCACTTTTGAATCACTGTCCTGTTCTATTATCTCCCTGATGTTTTTTGTCACAGATAAATCGCGATTCCAGTCGAGCAGTATTCTCGAGGTATCCCTGAGCAGCAGAAAAGCCCATCTTAATATCAGGAAAGCGCCTAATATTCCCATGGCCGGGTCCAGCCACGAGAGCTTCAGAAATTTGGCGCCCAGCAGTGCCGATATCGCAAGGACTGAAGTCAGCGCATCGGCGACGACATGAAGGTAAGCGCTCTTCAGGTTGAGGTCCATACCGCTTCCATGTTCATGCCCGGGATTATGGACTTCCTTATCATGGTCGTGTTCATGTCCGTGGTCGCGTCCGGAGCCAAGGATAAAGGCGCAAACCATGTTGACTGAAAGCCCGAGCACTGCTACGAGAAGCGCTTCGTTATATCTAATCATCAGCGGATTGAGAAATCTTTCAATGGACATGATAATCATGGCAAGACCTGCAATGCCCAGGACAATTGCGCTCGTATAGGCGCCCAGTATCTCTATCTTCCATGTCCCGAAGGTAAATCCGGAACTCTTTGCATGCATGCGCGCCAGCATGTAGGCCACAAGGGATATCCCGAGCGCAATGGCATGCGTTCCCATATGAAAGCCGTCGGCAAGGAGTGCCATTGAATTGCTGAGGAGTCCTACGAATATCTCGGCGAACATTGTCAGAAGCGTTATTATGACAACAATGAGCGTTTTTGTTTCGGATGATTTCTTTCCTGAATGGAAATCGTGGTCGTGCTGCCAGAGATGTATGTGTTCTGTGTTCATCATTGTGCCTCATTCCACGGGTTGATCGTTCTGACGCCTGCCCCTTTGAAAGATTCCGTATCCCCGGTCACCAGAATACAGTGATTGTGAACGGCAAGCGCGAGCAGAAGCGAAAGGACGGCGGAAAACTCCCTTCCTTCACGCTCGAACTTTGCCGTAAGCCTTCCCCAGGTAACCATGAGGCCCGCATCTATCGCCAGTATCCTGCCGCCGAACCTCAGCACCAGGTCATTATGAAGCCATTCCAGAAGTCTTATTTTCTTCGATGATTCCGGCAGGCTTTCAGCACACCGGCACAGTTCGCCTATTGAAATTGCGCTTAAAAAAACATTTTCAGGTTCTATCCCGTCGATGAATGCGAACACATTCCTGTCGGCGGCTTTGGATGCCAGTTCCAGGATTACGTCGGTGTCGAGCAGATATTTCATATCTTAAGACTCTGCCTTGAAGGGCTTTTCTCGCGCTTAACATCAAGCTTTGCTGCTGCAAGCGGCGATTTCTGAAAGAAATGGGAAAGATTGTGGCAGCACACTTTCATTGATTTGAAATCCTCATACGAAAGCACTACTGCAGTTTCAACCCCCCTTCTGGTTATTATCTGGGGTTCGCCCTTCAGCGCCCCTTCAACGACCTCGCTGAACCTGTTTTTTGCATCCTGAAGCTGCCACGTTTTTGACATTTAATTCCTCCTGTCTAGTCTGTCTAGACAGTATATGACCAATAAAGATATGTCAACATTGATTGATTCTGTATTCTGATAGCACATTCACCCCAGATGGCCCTGATATAGAACTATAATATCAAGTCAGGCCCCTTACCTTCCGATAATGAAAACATATCGTCATTTCAATCAAACAGGGGTAAGCATGAAAAGATCAATTCTCATCAAGAAAATTTACGGCGCTACATCTGCGATGGCTATTTCAATATTTTTCTTTCTTGCCGGATGCAGCAGCAGCGATAACGCAGCGGCTCCCGCCCTGAGCTGGTCTCCCTGTACCGAGTCAGGACTTGCGGGCCTGGAATGTGCAACTCTCACCGTACCGAAGGACTATGATAATGCATCGCTCGGCACGTTCTCGCTGGCGCTGGTGCGTGCAAAGGCCACAGGCGATCCAGGCGAAAGGATAGGAACGCTCTTTTTCAACCCGGGTGGCCCGGGAGAGTCCGGCATCGATGTTGTACCGCAGATTGTCCCTGCCCTTCCGACTGAGATTCGCAAGCGTTTCGACTTTGTATCGTGGGATCCCCGAGGGGTCGAGCGATCCTCGGGCCTGTACGACTGTACCGGCGGGACCTACACCCTTCCCGCCACCGGACCGGTGGACTGGGACTCCGTAACGGAGCAGATGCGATCTTCTGAAAAAGTTGCAAACGAAGCATGTGCCCAGATGTACCCGGATGTCGTGCCATACATAAGCACAAACGCCACAGCCCGTGACCTCGAAATGCTTCGCAAGGCAGCGGGAGACAGACTGCTCACATACTGGGGCACGAGCTACGGCACACGGATCGGGTTTGTCTACGCATACCTTTACCCTCACCGTGTCCGGGCAATGCTTCTCTCGTCTCCGGTCTCACCCAACGCGACATTCCCGGAATTCATGTATGGTTCCGCCACGTCGCCGGACGATGCCGTCGGTTTCTACTTCCAGGCATTTCCTGATGCCGGAATTCTCTTTGACGGCATTGTAAGCTCATTATCCACGCAACCTTTGGTGCTGCCTTCGGGAGCACAGATAACGCAGTGGGATGTAAGGGGGACCATCGCCAATAATGTAAAAAGTGAAAGCAGCTATGTGAGCACGCTTACGCTCCTCGAAACGTTCGATACGGCGATAAACGGCAGCGGTGCAGCTCAGGTGGCAGCAAAAGCAGAACTGGATGCGATGCCCTGGCAGGATTCCTATCCCGTAAACGGCGGCGCCACCGCATTCATCGGCTCTCTTGACTACCCGCAGAGACTTGCCAGCAACGTGCAGAACAGCCTAGCTGAACAGATCCGCGCCGATGCCCCGGTTTTCGGCTTCGGAGCTAGCCAGGGGCTGTTCTATACCGAGGGTGTTGGCGTCACACCGGACCCGATACCGACGAATTTTACTAACACGAAAACGCCTGTCCTGATCATTGGATCGACCAAGGACGCGCTGACAAAGTATTCGTGGGCCGTGGAACTGAGGCAGAACTTTCAGAACAGCAAGCTGATCACCTACATCGGGACACAGCACACGCCATACCTCGCCGCAGGCTCGGCCTGTGTGGATGCATACGGCACAGACTTTCTCGTCAACCTGAACCGGCCCCATGATGATGCGACCTGCCCGAACGCGAACATCCCTTAACAGAATCAGGCATTCCCAGGCTGAAGCTTGATAACGGGAAGAAAATCCCCCGGCCACTTAGCAGCGGCCACCCCCTTTTACAAAGGGGGAAACGTATAAAGAATTGCAGGGATAATCCTTGCAGTCCCGAATTAACAAATGAATTTTTCAGGACAGGGACAAGCCCTGTCCCTGTTTTCTTTCCCCCTTCGTTAAGGGGGATTTAATACTGATTTTCATATGAGCCTACTTCCTTGCCGCAAACCCCAGCATGAATAAGGATAAATCCTGCATGCTGGCATCAAGCGTATTCTGCCGTCCGGCCTGGTTCAGAATCGATGCCGGAACATCGCTGCTGCTTGAGACCTTTACATTATTGAGGAAATACATGCCGACAGGATGGTTCGGATAATAACAGGTCTGGCAGAGGCCAGCATAATCGAGTGCGAAGAAATCGAGCGAGTCTCTAAAATAATTCTGCTCGAAATAGAGATCGCCATAGGGCGTGCATCCGCCCATGTCTTCGCCGTAGGGGAACCAGCCGGTCAGATCACAGAGATATTCAAAAGAAGACGATTTTCCGCATGGCCCGAGATCGACGACGCCCTGGGGATTATTGAGAGAGACATTCTGGCTGACAGTGATGTAACGGCTGCCTCCGTCAGTGTAGATTGTATTTCCACCGGCAATCATAGGAAGCGTGCGCTTGTTTTCCGCGACATTGAAGGCTATCAGCTGGCCGTCCTCCATGGAAGTCCCCTGAAAGCCGGTACTGTAAATGGCGCCGCCGTCCCACAATTTTTCCAGAAAATACTGGATGTGGTTGTGCAATATCATGTTGCCTTGCGCCGATGTAGGGGTGGTGAAAGTTCCCCACATGTTCGGCGTGCCGCCCGGGACGCCCACGAATCCGCCCGGATCGAGCAGCGCCCATCCCCAACCAATGGCTATGCCCGACCAGGATGTATGATTGATGTCGTTGTGTTCAACGATGCTTCGTGTGGTGAATCCGATATAAATGCCTGCCGCGTCCCAGTATTCCTGGCCTGTGTATTCGACCAGGTTATTCGATATAAAATTATCCTTCGTGATGCCTGAAGATGTTGTCGGACGCGCATCCTCGTATGTATTGCCACCCAGCTGTATTCCGGTGGAGGAAATATCGTTAATGGTATTGTTTATGATCTGGTTGTTCTGGCTTCCTGAAGCAAAATCGACACCGGCCGCGCCCATATGCTGTACCGTATTATTTTCGAAAATGATGTTCTGTGCATAGATAAAGCTCAGGTTGCCGGGTGTGCGCACCGTGTTTGGGTCGTGGCCTATGACGTTGCTGGGATGCCCTGCCCCTGTAAGATGAAAACCACTCTGGTCCGCGACATAACCGTCCGAGGTGTTGGGCGCGAGCCATGTTGCATATTCGAAGGTAATCCCGTTAAAATTGATATAGCTCACCGGGCTTGATGCATCCCCGGTCAGGAAAAGAAGCGTCTCGAGCACCGGCAGCTCAACATCTGCGGTGCTCATATCCTGGCCGTCGAGGGGTATATAGTAGAGAACTTTTGTTACAGGATTCAGATACCATTCGCCCGGCTGATCCAGAAATTCATAGGCGTTCTCCCACCAGCTGAGCAGATGAAAATTCCACGGTTCGGGAAATACATTGGCATTTGCCCAGCACGGGTTCTGCATTATGACAACGCTCTCGTCGTTTATCTGTGCAACCGGGCAGCGCATCATTTTCCACTGCGTGGCGGTGACCGCTTCAACCGAGGTCGGATTTTCCCAGACAGGGGGTATCTGCGGATCGGTCCCCCCCGGAGTATAGGCGTAAGTGTATCCGGTGGATGTCGGCGTGTAGTAGTTCGGATAATCCACGGTGCGTGCGCGTGTTGCGCGTACGCCGTTTACATAAAGCTGCCTTGGCATGGTATCGGTGCTTACGTTCGTCTGGGCCTGCCAGATATTGAGACCGGCATCGTACAATGTCCATCCGCTTACCTTGACCCCTCCCGAGATAACGGGCGTCTCTCCAGGGGCGGCCTTATAGGTGATCTGAGCGATGTTTGTACCTGAATCCTGAGAACCGAATATAAGAGGCCCGGTAATACGGTATAAGCCGCCTTTTATGTTCACGTTTATACTGCACACCCCTTTGCTGCTACTTGCGCGGATTACGTCGCGCGCGTGGCCGATGGTCAGGAACGGGTCGTCTGAGCTGCCTGTTCCGGCATCGCTCCCGTTCGGAGAAACCCAGTATTCCCGGGTGCAGGAGCAGTTGCAGTCATTGCCGCTCGATGAGCAGGATATCGCAAAAGAAAGAAGAACCAGGACTGCGAAACACAGGACTTTTTCTGCAGGCTTCATACTGATCCTCCGATTTTAAGATTCATGACCGCTTTCATTCACTCGACAATTTTCTATTGTCTGTAGCTGTTGACACAATCAATATAATCCTCTTTTGACATTTCACCGATGCCGCACCAGTAGGCAGGCCAGTCGGCATCCGTTATCGGATTGTCCGCATCATGTCCGGAATAATAATAACGCCTGTAAAGCCCCTGACGGACAGGATCGGTCTTGAGCAATGGAAGCAGTTCTTCAAGAAATGCATTAAGGAAAAGATTATTCAGGAGATATGATGCTGAAAAATCGTAATAGCTTTGGAATTTACCCGGATGTTCAGAAAGGTCATATACAAAGGATACATAATTCTTGAGTGAAAACGAATCGTCATTAAAAGAAAAGATCTTGTACGCCGGGTTATTTCCGTCAACCGGGCTTATCCCCTGCGTCACTTCCAGGGCGCAAGAGGGAAGACGGTATTCATCCATGTGCGTGTGGCCGGTGAACATCTGGGTGACCGTTTCAGGGTAAGCTGATAGGATGCTCAGGAAACGCGACTGATAATCATCGACCCACATCATTTTGGCGTCGTCAATATGTCCGCTGCCATCGATCAGTTTTCTGTTGGAAGATATGTTCGCACCAAGAGGTACGTGTGTGACTATCCAGACCTTTTTCCCCGAGAAAGAGGCCGAAGCAAGAGTAGTTTCGAACCAGTCGAGTTCCGCCGCTGCCGCCTCTTCTGTGCCGCTTGCGGCTTTGGGTGAAAAGAAGATCGAGTTGATTACTATCACAAGAAGGTCCGGCCCCAGAGGCGCTGCCGAATAATACCCCCCTGTCCTGTATGTGCCACTGAAAGAATCATGATCCATGGAGCGGTTCAGAAAATATGTGTAGAACGGTTCAGATGTGTCAGCCAGAAACTGACTGTCCGGTTCTATCTGGAAATCCCCTTCATAAGCATCGTTGTTTCCCAGCGCGAAAATGACAGGGATGCTGCCCAGACTGGCGCGTACCTCCATTGCGAAGAACGTTGCCGTCTTTAAAAGGAACGACCTCATGGCCGCTTCATCCTCGCTTCCGTACAGGGCATAGAAGTGTGTTTCAAAATCATGCACGAGAATGTCGCCCGGGAAAATTGCGATCGAACCCGATGATGAGTTCTCCTTTATGCTTGATAGGGCCTGAGCGAACAGCGGATAGTTCGAGTCTTCACCCCACGTGGATGGCTCTGAAATGCTTGACGACTCGAATATGTCTTTCCACTGTGTTGCATCTGCAGCAACGAGTGATGGAAATAGGGTCGCGTCATAGAACGGATTGAAATGCACATCGGAAAAAACGATAACCTTTGAAGTCCCGACAGTATTGCTGCTTACACTGCTGCAAGCCGTCAGTGCGGCAACCAGGAAAATAGCGGCTAATAGAACAGACCTGTTAAGTTTTTTCATATGACACACTTAACCTCATTTTTTATCATTTCATTACCTCCCTGTCCCGGTGCAAACTTTTCAGTCTTATCGGCAGATTCTCCACCATTCGTTAACGCTGGTTTATTTGTGTTATGGCTTCTCCGGGATATCGGAAACTATATTCGGTGGCATTTTCGATTGAACTTTTTTTCTGAGTTCCGTTTCTGTATCGATATTCATTTCACGGGCAATAGCAGAGATCGAAAACAGGATTTCGGCTATTATTTCACCCGGCGATTCGCAGGATTCAAGTATGTTCAGCTGATTTTTTATATCGCTTATGTGCTCGGATATGTCCTCTGAAATCATCCCTCTTTTACTGAGGTTCGATACGGCCTTTCCTGCAAGCAGCAGAGACGGCAGGTCATTCGGGACTCCGTCAAGAGCATGGCTGCGCTTTTTCTTGCCCTTCTCCTCTTTCTTCAGTTTCTCCCATGAGCGTTTGACGTCTTCAGCAGTATCTGCAACCGCATCGCCGAAAACATGTGGGTGACGGTGAACAAGCTTGTCAGAAATGCCATTGATGACGTCTTCTATCGTGAAATCGCCGGACTGCCTTGCCATCACAGCATGGAATACAACCTGAAGCAGCATATCGCCGAGCTCTTCCTTTATATGTTCAGGGGCTCTTTCCGAGATTGCGTCAACAAGTTCATAGGCCTCTTCAAGGGCGCACCTGGCAATGCTTTCATGCGTCTGCTCTGCGTCCCAGGGGCAGCCGCCGGGAGCCCTCAGCCTTTCCATTATCGACATAAGCCTGTCGAATTCTTTCATATGCTAACCTGTTTCCGAAAATTTATCCGCATGCATGTCTTATCAATTTCTAATTGACAATTCAATGTATTATGTGTTTCTATATACAGAAACAGCGGTCATGGATAATAAGAATATTAACGAGATGATGGAAACCCTGTTCAGTATAGGTGACAGGGACCTTGCAGAAAGATTCCTTTCGGAACTGATGACGCCGGCGGAAGTCGAGACAATCTCTTCAAGGTGGGAACTTCTGAAAATGCTTTCATCGGGAGTTTCCCAGAGGGAGATTTCAAAGAGACTGGGAATAAGTCTTTGTAAGATAACAAGGGGCTCACGGGAACTCAAGAAGGAATCGTCCGCAATTAAAGAGGTGCTTGAACGCTCTGGAAAAATTAAATCAGAGTAAAAATATCTAGGAGGATACAATGATTAAGGTTCAGTTAAACGAAGACGAAATCCCAAGACAATGGTACAATCTGGCAGCCGACCTGCCCACGCCCATGCTGCCGCCGCTCGGTCCGGA
Organism: uncultured Bacteriovoracaceae bacterium; assembly: GCA_964400685.1. Taxonomy (GTDB): domain Bacteria; phylum Desulfobacterota; class Desulfomonilia; order UBA1062; family UBA1062; genus DATCTV01. Next base: position 26,111 of record CAYNVT010000018.1, read on the forward strand.
CGGAAATCCGGTTTCCGCCGAGGCGCTAGCGCCCGTATTCGCAATGCCGCTTATCGAACAGGAAGTCAGCCAGCAACGCTGGATAGACATACCCGAAGAAGTCCTCGAAATACTCTATCGCTGGCGTCCTTCACCACTTTACCGTGCAACATTTCTTGAAAAGGCCCTTAAAACACCTGCAAGGATTTATTTCAAAAATGAGGGAGTTTCACCTGCAGGAAGCCACAAGCCCAATACAGCGGTTCCCCAGGCCTGGTACAACAAACAGTCCGGAATCGAAAAGCTCACTACAGAAACAGGAGCCGGCCAGTGGGGGAGCGCACTTTCCTTTGCATGTTCGTTGATAGGGCTTAAATGCAAAGTCTACATGGTGCGCATAAGCTTTGACCAGAAACCCTTCAGAAAGCTCATGATGCAGGTCTGGGGAGGCGATTGCATAGCAAGCCCGAGCACACAGACTCAGGCGGGCCGCGATATACTCGCTAAAGACCCTAACACTCCTGGCTCTCTGGGTATAGCCATCAGCGAGGCAATCGAAGAAGCAGTCTCGGATCCGACCGGAAAGACCCGCTATACGCTGGGCAGTGTGCTGAATCACGTAATGCTCCACCAGACAATAATCGGGCTTGAGGCCAAGAAGCAGCTCGCCAAGATAAACGAGAACAAGGTCGATGTCGTAATAGGATGCGTTGGCGGCGGCAGCAATTTCGCAGGCCTTTCCTTCCCGTTCGTGCTCGACAAGATAAACGGCGCGGACATCGACATCATCCCGGTCGAACCGAGTTCATGCCCTACGATGACGAGGGCCCCCTTCGCTTACGACCACGGCGATGTGGCTAAGATGACGCCGCTTCTTCCCATGCATTCCCTTGGCCATGAGTTCGTTTCACCCCCGATACATGCGGGTGGGTTGAGATATCACGGCATGTCCCCTCTGGTAAGCCAGGCCGCAGTCGAAGGGCTCATAAGGCCCATCGCAATAGACCAGCTCCACTGCTACGAATCAGCTGTCATGTGGGCGCGCACTGAAGGTTTTATCCCGGCGCCGGAAACCAGCCACGCCATCGCAGCTGTTATACAGGAAGCCGTCAAGGCGCGTGAAGAGGGCAAGGAAAAGGTCATCCTCTTCAACTGGAGCGGCCACGGGCTCATGGACCTGGTCGGATACGACAATTACATGAGCGGCAGGCTTATGGATTATCCGCTGCCCGAAGAAGACATGGCAAAGTCGCTCAAGTCGCTTGTGGGACTTCCCCCAGCCCCAGAAAGGAAAACAGGCAAATGGTAATTTACGAGACCTCAGAACTTCGCATTTCTTTGTCGCTTCTTGTCTCGTCATTGCGGCGTACGTCAAAGTACGCCTCATTCCTCAACTGCGTCGCTCCTCGACCTGCCTTATTCTGAGGCCTCGTAACCCTACTTAAAATGGGTGCAGGAAGTTTTTCCTGCACCATCTAATTTCTGTCTTTTCATCACAAAAAAGTTTATATTGTTAACCGGGATTGATAATTAACGTATCCAGACAACCGGGAAATACCAGACATCGATGCAGATAAAACATGGCAGTGGGCAGTGGCAACAGCATACAATAAAAAGAGAGGTATGAATATGAAGACAAAAGGCTCATGGAAATTAATGCTGACGGGCTTTATTATCATTTGTCTGGCCTTTGCAGTTCCCATATCCGCACAGGATTCTTCCACAAAAAAATTCAAGCCCGAAGAGCTCGACCAGATGCTTGCCCCGATTGCGCTCTATCCCGACAGCCTTCTGACCCAGATATTCATGGCCTCGACCTATCCTATCGAAGTGGTGCAGGCAGACCGGTGGCTGCAAAACAACAAAAACCTGAAAGGGGACAAGCTGCAGGCAGCACTTGATAAACAGAACTGGGACGTGAGCGTTAAATCGCTCGTCTCGTTCCCCGACGTGCTGGATATGATGAACGACAAGCTCGACTGGACACAGAATCTGGGAGATGCGTTCCTTGCACAGCAGAAAGACGTCATGGATACGGTCCAGAAGCTGCGAAAGAAGGCCGAGCAGGCCGGCAACCTTAAAAGCAACCAGCAGCAGCAGATTACTAACGACGGGACTACTGTCATCATTCAATCAGCCAATCCACAGGTCATATACGTTCCTGTATACGACCCGACCGTAATCTACGGGACATGGTGGTATCCTGCATACCCGCCGTATCCGGTATATGTATATCCTCCGGGTGCAGCCTTTGTTACATTCACTGTGGGGGTAGCGGTCGGTGCAGCCTGGTACGGGTGGGGCCACGGCTGCAACTGGCACGGAGGAACGATTATCGTAACCCCGCCGCCGCCACCACCTCCTCCTCCACATCATGGTCCGGGACCTACGCCGCCACCTCCACCACCACCTCCCAAAGCTCAGGGAAATAAACCCTCCAATGGTAATCCTCCCCCGGCTTCCGGAAAGAACATCAATGACGGCGGCAATGCTTCAGGTCAGTGGCAGCATGACCCTGATCACCGTCAGGGTGTTGCCTATGGCGACTCAACAACCCGCAACAAATATTCCCCTTCGGACTCTGCAGGCGTCAACAGCCGCATGGACTACCGGGGTTACGGCAATTCAGGTGACGGCGCAGGCAACAGCATATTCTCAGGCATGGACAGGGGGAATGAGGCGCAGAGGGACAGTGACAGGGGCAATCAGAGTCTCAATTCTTCAAGGTTCGGCGGTGGAGATTTCTCCCGGTCTTCCAGCGGACATTTTGGCGGCACGGGAGGAAGAGGCCGTTTATAGTACAGAAAACAAGTAGGTATACACATGTTAAGACCGTTAAATTATCATGGGAGGAGATAACCATGCGCTTTTTGAAAATAATATTTCAGTCAGAACGTTTTCTTGCAGGCTGTGCGATTATTTTTCTTGCCGCAACGATTTTCGGCGGAACCGCACTGGCTGCCCAGACAAAACAAATGACTTTTTCCACACCTGCCGCCGCAGTGGATGCCCTGGTAAAGGCTCTCGGTAATGGCAGTTTAAAAGAGATTTCTTCCATCCTGGGGCAGGATAGTGAAAAGCTTATCTCGTCGGGAGATGCCATAGAGGACATCAGGGACAGGGAGAAATTCATCCTTCTGTATAACGAAAAGAACCTCCTGAGAATGCCGTCCAAATCAAAGTTCATTCTCTATATCGGTAAGAATGACTGGCCGTTCCCGATCCCGATAGTGAAAACCGGCGAGTCCTGGCATTTCGATGCGAAAGAGGGCTTGGGAGAACTTCTCAGCCGCCGGATAGGAAAGAACGAGCTTGGAGCCATTCAGACCTGCCTTGCGATTGCAGATGCAGAACGCGAGTATGCATCTGTTGACCGTGACGGCAACGGACGGCTGGAATATGCCCAGAAGCTTCTGAGTACAAAGGGAAAGACGGACGGCCTGTACTGGGAGGTAAAACCGGGAGAGAAGTCTAGCCCTCTGGGGCCTCTCGCGGCAAAGGCGCAGGGAGAGGGTTATACTAAGACAGATAAACCTTCACCTTATAACGGCTACTATTACCGGATCCTGACTTCCCAGGGCGCAAGCGCCCGTGGCGGGGCGTACAGTTATATCGTCAACGGCCATATGATAGGCGGGTTCGCACTCGTTGCATACCCTGCATCATACAGGAATTCAGGCGTGATGACGTTTATTGTAAACTTCGAAGGCATTGTTTATCAGAAGGACCTGGGGCCGAAAACAGTCGATATCGCCAAAGCCATGAAGACTTACAACCCGGACAGGACCTGGAAGAAGGTTGAATAAGCAGAGCAGAAGTTAAGGGGAAGGCTGTTTAAAGGCTTCCCCTTGAATAATATAAGGCCAAATGTAACACGTTACCTGTTCCTGGATATCAGGGCTTCTTCTCTGCATTCTTCCCCAACAAATCCAGCAATTCCGGGAGCGCAACAAGAGCACAGCGGCGTCCTTCTTCAATCGCCTCTTTCGTCCTTGTGAACTCGAGCGAGCCGATTGAGGCCACATCGGGATTTATCAGTATGTCAGGTTTTTCATATTGAAGCATGAGCTTGTTTTTCTGATACTGCTGTATATTGGTTGATGAATTGAGAACATCGAATATGTTCATGAATTTCCCGCCGGATGAAAAGCTGTTTTCTATCATCGAGGTGATATTCGAATTAAACTGATCCCTTATTCTTTCAATCAGGTCAATCTTCCCGTTTGCATCCGGATCGATCATTTTACGAAGGCCCCCGGTTATCGGCCTTACATTTTCTACAAGCCACTGACCTGTCGGCACCTTTAAAAGCCATTCAAAAAGCACATCCTCATAGCCGGTATCCTTCTGTTCCTCTTCGGCCCTGATAACGGCTTTCTTCTGCTGGCTTGTATTGTA
>CAYNVT010000018.1:30497-46039 GCA_964400685.1 uncultured Bacteriovoracaceae bacterium
CCTGCCGGAAAGGCTTGCATGCAGGTTTACCGCTATGGTGATATCAGGATTATATGACCTCAGCACATCAAGCGGCAGCGGGTCGGAAACACCGCCGTCGGTTAAGAGCCTGTCCTCGTGGGCAACGGGTTTGAAGATGGCCGGCATCGAGGCGCTCGCCATGACCGCATCGGCAAGCGAGCCTTTGCTTAACACAACAGTATCTCCGGATAAAAGGTCTGTGGTCACCGCGGCATATCTGATTGGCAGGTCCTCGATCAAAGTGTCTCCGAGTATACGGGCGAGGAAAGTCCGTGCCCTTTTCCCGCCAAGCAGGCTGGATACAGGGAAAACCGGGTCGACATAATAGCTGAGCGCATCCTGCCATTTCATATCTGTTAGGATATCCATGAAAACGCTTCTTGTTTTCGTGGCATAAATGGCGCCTGCAAAAGCGCCCGCACTCGAACCGGCAATTATATCGACATCAATGCCGTTTTCATGAAGGACATCAAGCACCCCGAGATGGGCGCCGCCTTTTGCGCCACCGCTGTCAAGCGCTATGCCGATTATCGGTTTTTTATCCATAAAAAAATTTTAAGCCAATTGCTGAACTAAATCAATGAGGATAGCGCCTTGCGTAATTTGATCGCTCGGTTAATATTATCATCAGAACTGAATGAGAGGCTTAATATGAGAACGCCTTCTTCGACAATACCTGAAGGTCTTGAACTGATAAATGATGCCGACGGCATCACGATACGCAAGGTATGGCGGACATGGCTTATCGCTCCGCTCGCAATATTCGTCATCTTCTGGGATGGCTTTCTTTTTTTCTGGTATACCCAGGCGTTTGCTCAACCGGATACGCAATTCATGATGCTGTTATTTCCGATGGCCCATGTTGCAGTGGGCATTGGCATGACATATTATGTCGTGGCGTCTCTTTTCAACAAAACAGATGTGGTCATTTCCCTTACCGGCATAAAGGTCAGCATATATCCTTTTCCCTGGTTCGGCAGCAAAGAGGTGAAAAGGGAGGAAATCACGGATATTATTGTCAGGGAGCGTACCGGCAACAGGAACCGCAGGACTTATGCCGTCATGTTTGTTGACTTTTCAAGAAAAGAGAGAAAACTCCTCGCCTCCATTCCGGAATCGGATCAGGCTGAATTCATAGCACAGACCATCAGGGACGCCACCGGAATCAAGAAACAGGCCTGAGATTATCTCAGTTTGACGCAAGATTCTTGCAGATATAATGCATCGGGTTTAATAATGGTAATATGATGAAAAAATGCATTCGCCTTTTAGAACTGCATGACCTTGAATGCCTTCCCGAATCATTGAGGAATATGTTTACCGAATTCATATCCTATTTCGAATCCCTGAAACAGATATATGCCCCGGTAGCAGACCTCCTTGAACCGATTGCCGCCATGAATAAGAGCTTTAAAATAATTGACCTCTGCTCGGGTGCAGGGTCCCCTGCTGTTACGGTAATGAACGCATCGAAGCCTGACATTGCATCCAGGATAGAGATAATGCTCACTGACAAATATCCCAATATGGCTGCAATGAAGAGCATATCGGATAATTCGGACGGCAGGATAAAATATACCTCCGAATCCATTGATGCGTTGAATCTGCCTGAAAATCTCATAGGATTCAGGACATTTTTCAGCGCATTCCACCATTTCGATGAAGCCTCGGCAGCCTCAATCCTGGCCGATGCCGTAAATAAAAGGCAGGGCATAGGGATATTCGAATATACAGACAGGTACATGATAAAATTCCTGATCCCTTTCGGTTTAGCCCTGCAGCTTTGGCTGCTGCTCAAATTCTCGCTCCTCAAACCCTTCAGGTGGCAGCGGCTCTTCTGGACATTCCTTGTCCCTGTGCTTCCTGTCATGGTTTTCTGGGACTGTTTTGTAAGCTGTTTGAGGTCGTATTCGGTTAAGGAGCTTGAAGAACTTATCCTGCCGTTCAATGACTGCGGTTATTCATGGAAGGCAGGCCGCATAGAATCCTCGATGCCGTTTTATGTCACCTACCTGACTGGATACCCTGAAGATTGAACCGGCGGGCTTCTGACCTGTGAAAGATATACCCCTGGTAACATTCAATTGACAAAAACAGGCCGGCCAGCCATATACTTTCAAAGCGCCTGCCATGTCTGAAAATAATAACGAAATGAACTTTGAAGATGAATCATCCCGGCAGTTGAACGACCTCCGCCTTGTCGTATACTGGGGCTTCGGGACTCTTATCCCGCTTACGATTCTATTTATGGTAATAGGTTTCATTTCGGATTCGCTTACAATCTTCACAGTTGCACTGGACTACGGGCTGTCGCTCATTGTAAACACTTTCGCCTTTGTCGCTGTCCGCATCATGCTTAAAAAGAACGTCTTCACTTTCCCTTACGGTGTAGGAAAACTTGAGAACTTTACCAGCCTTTTATACGGCACCCTCCTGATGCCGTCAGGATGCTTTCTTATATACTCGGCCATAAACCGCTTTATTAATCCCCCGGAAAACATTCTTTTCGGGCTGAGCCAGATCCCCATGGTAATCTCTCTTATACGCTCCCTTTTACTATTAGCGCTTACTTCATGGATAATCCGCAGGAGCTCTCAGCAGACATCGCTCATGGCTTCATTCAAGATCAATTACGAGATATCCGCCGTCATGGACGTGAGCGTGATGGCGGTGCTCGGACTGGCGCTTCTTCTCATATGGATGGACATGCGCCCGCTGGCACTTATGATCGACCCTGTCGTGACTATACTGCTCGCTGCTTATATGCTGGTGAACGGCGGCCGGCTTATCGTGAAGAATTTCAAATCGCTCATTGACCTTCCTCTGCCGGAAGAGGACCAGATGAAAATCATGGAGGTTCTTGCGCGCGAGTTTGACGCTTTTGAAAATATCGGGTGCGTTTACACACGCCTTAGCGGCAATACCCGCTTCATCGAGATGGAGCTGATTTTCAATTCCGATATGACCCTGTCCGAAATAGCCGTGGTCGAGCAGCGCATAAGGGAAAGACTATCGGGGCATTTCCCTGACCTGTCATTCCGTTTAATGCCCGTCACCACGGATATTTAAGCCGGCTGCCTATTTCAGTCTCTTCATTGTCTCTTTGAGGTCATTAAACCCAAGCATAACTAGTTCGCCGGATGCGCACATGGCGTCTATCTGACTTCTTACTTCAGGATCGGTCAGGACCATATAGTCGACCATGCGCCAGACCTGGCCTTCGGGCGCATCGATTCCCGGATGGCAGAGAACCTCGGTTATTCCTTCCGGCAGGTTCTTAAGAGTCCTGAGTATGAACTGTTTGCGTTTTGCAAAGGCTTCCTGCGTGACCGACTTTATACCGGTGTCGGAAAGGCCGACGAATTTTTTAGGCACGATCACCCTGTGGTTGATAAGCCTTTGCTCATCATCCGTACCGAGTACCCAGCGCAGCGGCAGGCGGTATTCATCTCCAAGTTCGGTATATATGTCCTTCATGGGGCTGGTGATGTGCCCCCAGCCTACGTGACAGTCGAGGTGAGACAGCTTTACGCCGCTTGCCAGAGCCCTGTCTATCTGGGCCCTGGCCTCTGCCCTGATCTCGTCGCGAGAGGCAAAAAGGAAGTTTATATAGCTCTCTTTCAGGTAGCCGTCCTTATCGACCAGTGTGGGAATCTGCTCGGGCGGAAGGACAGGCCTTATCATAAAACCGTCGGTCGAACTGAGCGTGAGATGGCAGCCGACATCGATGCCCGGGCGCATTTTTATACCCTCGATAGCCTCCGCGTAGTAGTCTTCCTGAACCGGCTGTCCGTCGATACCAATGGCCATGGTCACGGTAAAGAGCGAGATGCTCGTAATTGCACCTGCGTCCCAGGCTGAGAAAATCCCGCTGTTGGCAAAGCCTCCCATGGAAAGATCGTCACCGTTTATTATAAGCCCCTTTCGTGCGCCCTTGTAATCGAGCAGGAGAGATGCCGCATTTTCTACACTGTACTCAACCCTTTTAAGAGACACTGAACCAGCCTGAGTCCCGTCTTTATCAAAGAATGCATCTCCGCTGATGGCGTCGCCGTTTAGGGTGGCTGAAAAAGCGATTGTCTGTTCCGTATCACCATACTCAATGAACGCTGCGACCTTATCCCTGAGGCTGATCATCCTTCCTTCAGCATCATCACCGAGACCATCTACTGATGTGATCACACCCTGATCATCCACAGACACTATGACCCGTAACGTCCGGGACGCTTCTCTATCGGTGATTATACCCTGCCAGTCTCCCATGCAGGATGAAAGGTCTCTCACTTTATTTATCCGCCAGTCGCCGCAGCAATCGAAACTGATTGTCCCCTTTACCGGGGACGACAAAAGAAGTCTGCCTTTGCTGTCCAAGCCGCCTACACGGAAGATGAAGGCCCCGTCTGGATCGATGTAATAAGTCCCTGAGCCGCCGCCGTTCATGCTCCAGTCCGTAACCGTACCGTTACCGTCGGTAATCAGATAATGCCTGATTGCAGATGAATCCGAATCCAGAATCCAGGCACCTGCTAACGAAGCGGCAGCATAGCTTTCTTCGGACGGACCGCTGCCGGGATTGTTCAGGTCAATTGATTCATCGGATGATCCGCTGCCGCATGCGGCAAAAAAGGCAAGGATTAATACTGTAATGACTGACGCGATTCCACTGTTGATGATTCTTTTCATTCTAACGTTCCCCCTCATATAGGCACCTGAATCAAATTCGATTTTTAGATATAATAATGGGAAAATATATAACATGCTTATACTGTAAATCTCAACAGGGATGTGCGGGAACAATAATTAAGCTCTCTGATTAAACGATCTGATATCCTTTGTTTTTTTCAGCTAGTTATTTATCGGCATCACCGCACAGCTTTCTTTCCCTTTTCAATTTTTCAATGATAGCAACCTCTTCAGCTTCTTCCCTGGCCCTGTCTTCAGCGGTGTATATATCAGCCCTGATCTTTTTGTGCTCATTGATCATTGAGGATAAATCATTCCGGATTGCCTCAAGGCTCCGGGCAATGGAATACAGATCCGGCCTGCCAATCTGGTTGATCCCTTTCAGCTCTGACATATCGATTGTTATCCGGTCTTTGTATTTCCTGCCCGTAATGCTTTCATACTCCACATCACAGTCAAGTACAGGTGCAGCTCCGGCATCGATATTTTTTATCATTCGCACATATCCGGAATACAGCTCATTGCCGGGACCGAAATGATTCAAACCGGCCTTTAGAAAATTTGTTTTACCTAACTCCTCAAGAAACCTCCCGGCCTCATCTCCGCCGGATATTGTGCAGGAAGTGAACCTGACATTCCTTGCAGAACCTGGCCCGATATTCTTTACATGCAATTGAACGATATCAGCGACGGAATCTAAAAATTTAAGGGTTATTACAATTTTCGGTTCTATCTGCGCTTCGCGAATTCTTCTGGTCTCTGAAATCAGACCCCATGCCATTATTGCATAAACCACGATCGAGACTGCCACAACAGCGGTAAAGATAACCATGATAGCCCCTGAATTGCTGTTCAGACATGCTATGGTTTCAGACAGCATCGATAATCTCCCCTTCAGGCTTCGCAATTCATAATATTCCGCTCAAAGGCCTCGGCATAGGCGTTAAGACCCGGAAGGTCGAGAGGCATGACCCGGGTAGCGGTAATTGAAAACCTTTTGGAAAGCTGATGCGGTTCAAGCCCTTCACACGCTGCAAGGCCCAGCATTGCGGCGCCCAGGGCCGTGGCCTCGTTAAGGTCGGTGAGCATGACAGGAGATTCCGGGAACAGCGATGCTATAAGCTGCGTGTAGAGGACATTATGGGAGAACCCGCCCTCTATGAAGACTGTCTTGCCGGGGGATATCCCCGCTCGCTGCATGGCCTTGCGTGTATGCAGAGCCATGCTGAGAATAAGGACCGCATAGGCCCTCTCATAGTCATTAAGAAACTCGGGCGATTTACCTGCAAAAACATCACCCAGGGGATATACCCGGCCTGACTGTATGAGCCGCCCCGGAGAATGCATGTACATTCCGAACGGCACCACCGCCGGCAGGATGAACTCATCGCAGCGCTCGATGACATCGGCGAGCAGGGCCGGGTTAATATCAGGATGGTCGTGCCGGCCATGAGTTCCCCCCAGGAGGCCCATATAGAGGTCGAACTCCAGTCCGGCGACGAACAGGGCCGTTTTGACAGGCTCTCCGAATGCGCTGAGGTTAAAGTAAACCATCTCGCCGAGCTCATCCTCACGCATTTCCGACCCGCCAGAGGGATTCATCACAACGCACATCGAACCGGTTGACACCAGCATGAAGTTTTCCCGCTCTTTGATGAGAAATGGAAGCAGCGACGCATTCGAGTCATGTATGCCCATTGTCACGATAACATTGCCGGACAGACCCGTCTGTCTGGCAATATCCGGCTTTACTGTTCCCAGAACGTCCCAGGGCCGGAAAACTTTACCCGGGATAAGGTCCTTTACCCCAAGGCGCTCCCGCATATCGGAAAAGCGCGAATGCTCAAAATCCCATAAGCCGGTATGCGCTCCAAGATAAGTCGGTTCTATGCCGGTCTTTCCGGTCAGGAGAAATCCGTAGTAATTCGAAAGAGTGAGGATGGTCCGGACCCGGGCGAATTGCTCCGGATAATGCTCTTTTACATAATAAATACCGCGTGACAGGCCGCTCAAAAACGGCATTCGGGGCGTTGCCATCCTGCGGTGGATATCGATCGGATCGCCAATCGATGCGTCAAATGCCTTATGGAAGGCCTCCCCGGGGTCGGTTGCCCCTGACATTGCCGGAAGCGCCACATGCCCCTCATCATCAAGGCACACAAAGGTCGCGCCATAGGTCGATATGGAAATTACCCTGATGTTGTAGCGCCTTGCCATATCTGCCAGGGCACCCAGGAACCATTCGGTGACGGCAGTGAGCGGTTCATGATATTCCATACCGATTTGCGCCTCTTCGATGGTGGCATATGCGTGATCAATTTGATTGAGGTTCATATCGTAGACGAGCAGCTTCTTGTTGGTTCTGCCAATATCCAACACCGCTATGTGATCCGATGAGTCGAAAGAGATGTTCTGTCCCATAATCCGTCATCCTCCGCAAAGTGCATTATTCTTATCCGGTTTATTGATATCTGTTTCTATCACCTTTGAGCCGATTCGAAAAGAGCGATGCCTGCGGCTTGAAGATGCAGGCTTGTCGAACTTGAATAGCGGGTTGCCCCGGTTCCTGCTTACCCGCCTGTTATTTTTCCTGCATCTCCGTACTTGTCACAGCAGCCAGTGCACTCGGGTTCAGGTTGAATTTGAAATCGATCTTCCACTGCAAGGTCCATGCATCCGTAAGGTCAAATTCATCAGCGCTCAAATTAGGGGCATCTATTATGTATTCCGCTTTTGTTACAGGACTCACAGTCGTTGTATCGAGCCATTTAACCAAATATGGTTTTGGGGTTAACGTGTCTTTATAGAAATCCCCCGCCTTGAAATAAGAACCGATCAGTGAGACATCGAGACCCGGAAAAAGTGTATATGTTAAAATTGCAGTAAGTTCGGTTCCAAGAAAATTTGACACCTTCGGGTTGTAGTCGACATCGTCTTCCATGAAAAGAAACGGGACGATTTTATGGCCGTCGTTGTCGGTATATTGAAACCATAACGCATAATTGATAGGGAATGACGACCAGTACTCATCCTCATAATATTTGACATTTGAACGCCATGCTGCAACCGCCTGCCCTGATAATTCCCAGTTCCTGGCAAAACGGTATCTGGCACCCAGTCTTCCCAGTGTCATGTTGTTCAGGCATATGTCATCCTGGTTGAAAGCCTCTTTCGTGGCTATGTTGACGAGCACATCGAAATACTTGTCTTCCACTTCGCCCAGAAGAATCATGTTCAGTATGGATGGCGTCCTGTAACCCTTGGGGTTGAATTCGTCCCACAGAAAGCCGTTGATCTCGGTCCAGTGTGTAATGCCCGTTGTATAGACTGCTGATGCAAACGGCGTTACCTTTCCGATGTCATATGCTACATCGAAAAGCACGATGCCCACCTTACCCTCGACAGGCCCCAGGTCCTTAATCGGCAGATAATGAGCAGAGCCTGGCACATAACTCGGGAATGAATACCCGGCAGGGGCCAGTTGATTGCCGTTGTCCATCAGGGTTTTGAGATCGTCACCCAAACTGCTTTTAGTGATTTCTGCGAGTGTCCCTAGACCGGTTCCCATTCCATGAAAATAATGCAGATTCCCTTTGTTGTAGTTTAGCTTCCATTGAGGCAGGCATATCCTCATATTCGTTGCGGTTGATTTGGAATAACCCAGACGGAAGTCAAGCCACTGTTCTGATTTCAATGTCTTGTCAGGTTTTTCATATATCGTGACAACCCTCACCTCGTCTATGTCGTCCCTGTCCAAAAAATCGCCGTTTCTGGTATTGGGGTTGTAGTAGGGGACATCGGGGTCTTCATAGTAATACTTCTGTTCCTGCTTCTTGTTCCATGCAAGGGCGAAGGTCCATCCCGGCAATGAATCATTAAACTGAGCCGCCCAGACTAGACCGTTGCTGCCGTCATTGAAGCGGCCTGCAATGAAAAGCCCCACCGGGGTGATCATCTGGACAAAGGCCTCGGTTAGCCTTATTTCCTGGTCACCCTTTTTTTTATCATAAAGCACATAGCCGCTGCCCTGATCCATTGGTTCGTATAAAGTCTTGGTATTGTTGTCGGAATCGAAAATCAGGTAATCGATATCGACACGCGCCTGAAATGTAAGCTTGTCGCTGAATGCTATGGACGGGACAAGGAAAAGCTCATTTTCAAGCCAGGCTTCAATCTTATCAGTCTGTCCGTTAGTCGCCTGTCCGATGACTTCACCATCAGGCGGTGGAGAAATATTGTATGCAGGCTTTATATTGCCGTCATAGGAATTTATGTCGCGTTCGTTGAAATACTTCCCGAGCATCTGATAATCGCCTTCAAGCCCAATTTTTATGTCTTTCCAATTCCAGCCTGCCGCTTCATTGACTGCCATCGCATTGCTTGAGATAACCATTAGAAAAAAAAGCACAACAATAGATTTGCAAAGAGACATCCAGCACCCCTCCCCCTGAAAATTTTCTTACCCTTGAATCCAAAGCAGGGACTTCTCTGATTTGTTTGCAAAAATAATTAAGGGGACAATTGAAGCGGATTGACTTGCTTGATATTTAATTGTCAGACTGTCCGCGTCCCTCACAATTCCTCCCCGAAAAAATGGAACATATTATATTTATTCCGTAATGATAAAATAATACTGAATCACATGCTAAGCTGTAATATACATATATTTATAATCATCGGCAAGCATCAAGCTTCTCTTTCCTCATGAACTCTTGCGGACATGGTTTTCATGTGATAATTTTCAAAATCTCTTGTTGGAATACATAAATGAAACGGGGAGCAAGCCATGAAGAAACTTACAATGATGGCAGTGATATTGCTGATCGCATGCATTTCCGGAATTTCAGGATGCAATCCGCCCCAGCAGCCGGTAACAGCCTACACAACCCTTAATGATTGCGTCTATGACCCTATGTGCAAGGACAGGATGGCGCTCGGGCACAGGGGAACCGGGTCTTACAACCTGTGGGCTACCGAGAACACCCTTGCCGCTTATGAATATGCATGGAAAATGGGCGCGGACAGCATAGAAATTGACGTCAGAAAAACAAAAGACGGCGCACTTGTGATCATGCACGACGGTACGGTGACAAAAACCGCCTTCGGGACAGGCAGGGTCGAGGATATGACCCTTGTCGAGATCAAGGCGCTCAAAATGAGAAGACTCAATCCTGACATGCCAGCTCAGACGATACCTACATTCATGGAAACACTCGAATTCCTCAAAGGGAAAACTCTCATTGATGTCGATATGAAGACCGATGACATGCCGGCTATAATAAACGAGATCGCTTCAGCCGGAATGCTTGACTCGGCCTATCTCGGAGGAATAGGGTCAGTCGCACAAGCAGACCTCGCCCGTTCGGTCAATCCTGCAATCGCCATCATGCCGAAAATAGAAACGCCTGATCAGGCGAAAGATTTCATCGAAAATGCATCTCCCATAGCATTCTTTGAAATAGAATATGAGAACGCCGTACCGGAACTGGTGGATTATATCCATTCAAACGGGGTCAAGATCCATATTAACTCGCTCCTTAATTATGATTTTATGGGCAGGGCCGGTTTCAGCATGGTCTTTGACAGGGGCGCTGACATTATTCAGACGGACAGGCTGGATATCCTGGTTGCATACATAAACAGCATTGAACAATAGCAGTCCCGGGAGCGGCAAAGATGAAATGCAAGGTTCACAAAACAGCCGATGAGCTGACAAGCCACCAGTCAGAGACGGGACGTACGTTTGGCTTGACACAATGGCGATATTCTGAATATCACATTATAATCTAAACACTTATGGAGGACAAAATGAAGGTTCTGGTTGCATATTATTCTAAGACCGGCAACACCGAGAAGGTTGCAAAGGCTATTCATGAAGCGCTTGGCGCCATTCATAAAGACATTGTAAAAGTTTCTGAAAAGCCCGACCCAAAAGCGTATGACATAGTCTTCTGCGGATTTCCTGTTCAGTCTCATAGTGTGCCTGTGCCTATGCAGGAATTTCTGAAAGCCATTCCCGAAGGCAAGAAGGTCGCCCTTTTTTCCACTCACGGATCATTGAGAGGCGGCAAGCTTCCACAGCAGGCCATTCACAATGCCCTTGGCCTTCTTTCCAAAGCGAAAGTCATAGACACTTTCACATGCCGCGGCAAGGTCGAAGACGCAATCCTTGAGATGCTCATGAAAAACCCTGAGCATAAGGCATGGGCTGAAGAGGCTCAGTCGGCGAGCCTTCACCCCGACGAGGCTGACCTGGCGGAAGCCGCGCATTTCGCCAGAAAAGTCATCTCCTAGATATGAACGATAAAAACCCCCGGGCCATATCCCGGGGGTTTTATGAGTGTAATAAAAGGGTCTATACAAAATAACCGTACCGGAAATGAATACCTGCGTATATTACATTGCCCGGTTTCCTGCCGTCACAGTTTTTTTCAGAACCAATGGAAACATAAATAACAACAGGTTCCTTTATCTTTGACGTTTTTCTTATATCGTCAAGATTAAAGACCTGCTCACCTTTATTTTGATTAATTCCCTTGAAGCAGAAAAATATTTTTTGGCCTCACGGTTCCCTTAAATGAGAGGCAGCTTCTCCAGTCACCGTACAGCGGGATAATAAAATCTCGCCGACAATGACTACTATAATCACACCTGCGATGATCGGCAGTGTCACCCTGACAAAATCCTGCCCCGGCTGGATAATAAGTATCAGAATGGCGGCCAGTACAAACATTCCCGCAAGTATGGCCAGAAGAATCGCGAACCAGGCGGGCCCGGGCACCCTGAAAGGTCTGGGTGAACCCTTATCTTTATTCCTGAGGATTATAAAAGTCGGGAACAGCATCAGATTTGAAAACAGTTGAACGATAAGGCTGAATGAGACCGTATGCCAGAAAAGCTCGGCCGCATCTCTCGCGATTAATCCGTAAACAAGTATGACTGCGGTAGAGATGATACCGGACACAACCGACGCCCCCAGCGGAGCCATGTTCCTGTTCATTTTCCCCAGGACCTTCGGCATATCCCCGTTGTTAGCCGACTCTGCGATCGAACGGTTCAGCCCCAGATTCCAGGCGATGATACCCGCAAAGAAAGCGCACGATATCAGGAGGCCGGCTGCAACCGAGATGAAGGCTTTCGCGATGTTATCGTCAAGGGCGTTCGTGAATACGTGAAGAACACCGCTGGCCACGTTGATCTCCTCGACCGGAATCACTACCCAGACTGAAAAGGTCGTCATCAGATACAGCGCCGCAATCACGAACGCGGATAATATCAGCGCCCGGGGGATGTCGCGTGCAGGGTTTTTCATCTCGCCGGCAGCCGAGGATACAAGATCACAGCCCTGGAGGTTATAGATAATCATCGGGATAAAGACGAGCGCCGCGTTCATGTTAGGCATTACTTCCGCAAGGGTGATCTGGTTGGCCATGCGCCCGTTTTTCATGAAAAAAAGTAGAGCTGTCGCAATCATTCCCACCACAATAGTGAATTGTGCGACTGAGCCTATGTTGGGTATCCATTTTGAAGCGTTCAGTGGACACAGATTGATGCCGAGCGCGATCCATATCAGTACAACGCTTATTGCGATCTGCTGCCAGAAGGTAATACCGGGAAAAAAGATGTACCCTAAAATATCCGCGATGGCGATATATATGGCGGGCAGCCAAACCGGCAGTGATATCCAGTAATACCAGACGCTCTGGGCGGCCCAACGGCGCCCCATCGCTTTTTTGATCCAGACGTAAAGCCCGCCCTGCTCCGGATAGGTCGAGCCCAGCTCCGCAGCGATCATTCCGAATGGTATAAAATAACAGGCAAGGCAAAGTAGCCACCAGAAGATTGCCGATGGCCCGATGGCAGCAGAGGCTGCAATCGCTTCCAGTCCGAATATCGCGCAGAATGTGAAAAGCGCAAGATCCTGGAATCTCAATGTCTTCTTTCTTTCCATCTCATCTCCTCGCAAAATTCATATCGGAATATCGCAAAGATTTGTGAAATATGCCGCAATTGGCATTTAAGCTATAACGTGCGTACAGTCCGTAAGTTATTTATGAAGCATCATCCCTATGGTTCTCCAGTCCGGATAACTCCCGAACTTCACAATAAACTTTATCAGACATCAAAGCAGGAAAAGAAAAGCCTTAACGAGCTGATACCAGAGACCCTGAAACACGCAGTAGGCATGTAATGACAAAAGGGGAAACTATAGGTGTCATCTCCTGTCATGCCCTTCCTTCACAGCAAACGGAATTTGCAATGATATTTATTTTCCAATCAGCGTCCCGGTCCTGGGTCCCAGCCTCTCTCTCCTTCAGTATCCGGATTATCTGCCCCTCTCCAAATCTCCCTTTCCTCATCGTACGATCCTCCTCTTCCCTCTTTACCAGATCGTACTCGCTCCAAATATGGCTTATTTCCCGGGGGAAAGGTCAAATATATGGAAGTAGTATTCCAAAAACAGCTATCCACCACCTATATTTATTCATACAATATCCTTTAATATCTCATTTATCGCAGCAACACTTACATCCTTCTTCTTGCCCTTTTTTCCATGAATCGGCGCCACCTTTTGATACAAGAGAATCCGAGAGGAACGTTGATGATAATATGATTTAAAATCACTTTTTCATATTTTCATCAGCGTCCCCAAAGTGCCCCCTTAAGATGGCCCTGAATATCCCTGGTGCTCATTCCCCTGGCGTACATAGAAATTATCTTGTCATCGAAACCGTCGAAGCGTGTCTGGTGTTTGCCTATGATAGTAGGTTCAAACTCGGAATTTCTATCGCGGGGGACTTCAATATCCATTTCCCCGAAGTCTCCCTTGATAGTCTTATCATGTTTTCCATTCCGGGAATTGCCGGTGTTCCTTCCGGCCGGCGACCACTTGGGGTACCCCAAGTGGTGTGTCATCTCACCCTCTAATGCCTTCTCCAGCAATGCTTTCGTAAGCTGCTTTAATAACCCGTTCTCCCCCAACAAATCCTCGGGGTTCTTGTAGTCCTTCATCAATTCATCTAGTAACTTGTCATTAATTCCCATTTCATTAGCCTCCATCCTTTTTATTAGATTTCGGCCATTTACACAAAATATTCTACACTACCATGATATTTATTTTCCAATCAGCGTCCCTGTCCTGTCACCTAAGCAAATTGTTGTCGCGATTATCCAACGGGCCTTAGCAAAATAATCTTTTGTCGTATTGTTCATTATGATCCCCTTCTATATCCAGGTACCCAACGTTCAAACTTACAGGCGGCAATGGAGCATAGCGAAATTGCCGTCATTTCTGTCGTGTCAGATCTTGAAACGGGACAATTGTATCAATTTGTCAAGAATCAAGGCCAGGTATCTTTTTCGTTTCTATTTAAGCCCACAAGTTAAAAACCAAACAGATATATCCTGACAAGAGTAGCTAAGAGACCAAATAAAAAAACTCCTGCTAATCCATTTAAAACCCATTTAGAAAAAGAAGCTATTTGCCTGTTTCTATTAGTATCTAATACTGAGTAAGGATTCACAATTTTCAAACAAAAAAATGCCACTCCTACAAACATTATTAACGAACAGACTATTGTCCCCATATTTATTCTATTCTTTTTTATATCAATAATTATCCAGAATAATGCAAAGCTCATTGGGGTTGGTATTAAATAGGATAACCAAGAATGAAAAATAAAATTTAGATTCTTGTGCTCATTCAATTGAGAATCAATTGTGTTTACGATTCCAATAGCTTTTTCTTTTGCTGATTTATCAACAACTTGAATTCTTAAATATGAATATGTTGCTTCCTTACTAAAACTAACTTCAATTTGAAAGGCATTATGAAATTTATGATAATCGATAACAAAAAGTTTAATTCTTTTTGCTTCATTAGGTAAAGTAGAGCGTTGATAATTCTCAAATGAATTGATACATTCTTCACCATATTTATCATAAATAGTGCTCATATATTCTATATGACTATCCTCGTTACGTTGATTATTGGCTTGTTCCAAAAGACATTTTTCAATCTCTCTTAGGAGAACAAGAGAAACATAGGTCGATTTTATCTTTTTATTTAGCACATATTTTGACATTAATATTCCTTCTATATTTCTAACTTTCGATTGATTTTTTGAGATGTTTTGTAGTGATAGAGCAGTAACTTTCAGATGAGAGCCTTATTATTATCATACAAATCGAAACATCCTCCCATTGCCCGAAAAACTGGCCCAATTAAGCTTATACCGCCATAATACAATTATACGAAATCATCAATTAAGCTATTATATACATCCATTTACCATCACCAGCAAGTCCTTAATCATAGCATTCTATTTTCTTTTCCCCAGTAACAGCTTTTGAGCTTGATGGAGAATCGTTAGCAGTTTACAGGACGTCAGAACACAGCAGGTCTAGGAGCGACGAAGCGGAAATGCGAGGCATACTTAAACGTATGTCGCAGCGTTTCCGCGAGGAGTGACAACGAGATGCAAAGTTCTGGCGGCCTGTTTTTTTACTTAGTAGCCGCGTTCGAGGTAATGTCTGAGAAACCGTCCAGTATGGGAGTTTTTGATTTTAACTATCTGCTCCGGCGTACCTGCCCCAATTATTCGGCCTCCATTCTGGCCGCCTTCAGGACCCAGGTCTATTATATAGTCGGCGGATTTGATTACATCCATGTTGTGCTCGATAACGATGACGGTATTGCCTTCGGCGGTAAGGCGGTGCAGCACCTTGAGCAGCTTGTTTATGTCGTCGAAATGCAGGCCCGTTGTGGGCTCGTCGAGTATGTAGACGGTGCTGCCGGTCGAGCGTTTGGAGAGTTCGCGCGAGAGTTTGGTGCGCTG
>CAYNVT010000019.1:0-45744 GCA_964400685.1 uncultured Bacteriovoracaceae bacterium
CTTCAAAGAACGGGCGTGGCCTGCGTTCCCGGCAATGCCTTTTATCATGACAATTTCCTGAGCTGCTTTCAGGATGGCAAACCACAGATCTTTATCTATTCCTGAGTTGAGATTTTCGATATGGGTTTTCGGGACAATTAGTACATGTGCCTTCGCCAACGGCTGGATGTCTTCGAATGCAAGTACCTGTTCGTCTTCATAAACCTTTGTGCATGGAATTTCGCCTTTAATTATCCTGCAGAAGATACAACTCATAGTCATTGCCTCCTGAATATGTAATCTTTTTCTGCCGGTCTCTTATATCACTCCCCGTCCCATCCGGCCAGTCTTGCGAAGAGCCACCATGCGGCATAGGCTTTGAGGTTAGCGTTTAAAGGCTGGGAATGTGCCGATTCGCAGTCGAACCAATCTACCCCCTGTGTGTGGGAATTCTGCCAGTCGATCGCCCAGTTGGCCGTATCATTCCACGGGGACCCGTCACCGTTTGCATCGTAATAGCAGGTGTCGAGGACGAGCTTTTCGACATAGCTGACGCCGTCGGGGTCATAGGATTCGATGCCTGCGAAATCATAGAGTATCTTGTTGTTGTCGCGGCAGTATTTTCTGATCTGCTCGTTTCTTATGTAACAGTTGCCAGTGATCCGTCCTCCATCCACATGGCCGGTCATATAGACGAACTTGACCTGAGGGTATTCCTGCTCGAGTTCATTCATCGAGTTCAGGTAATCATTAATGGCGCTTTCGCTCGCGGTTGACACCTGCCCGCACCATGACCACATGATGACATTTATCTCTGGTTTGGCGTTAAGGTAATTACGAGTATTCTGAACCCAGTCGGGGTCTCCGAGGTCATCAGCCCGGACAGTGCCTGTGCTGTACGCATAAGCTGCAAGATCAAAATCTCTGAAATCAAGGGCTCCACCTGTTCCCCCGTTATTGTGTCCGTATAATGCGCCCTTCCATGCTGCAAGCCCCGTCATACCCGTTGTTATCTGGCTCCCGTGAGACGTATGCTGGTATCCGATGTGCAGACTGCTCTTCGCACTCGTTATCCACTGCTCAGGTATCGTTGTCAGCCTGCGGCAGTTGTGGTCAATAATGAAAGATCCGGATGTAAAATTTTCTGAAAGGGTGATGTCCGATTCAGGGGAATATTTAGAAAACTGCTCTTTGTAGTATGAACGGACACGATAGGTGTATCTGATTCCGGTCTCGAGTTCAGCATCCTCATATGACCACTGAGCAGATGACTTCATGGGCAGGGTGGCGATTACCTCGAAATCGCCGCCTTCCGCTTTCCTTTCAATTGTGAACCCTCCGGCGATAAGCAGCTTTGCCTTCCATGATACGGCAACTGAACTGATTGTTTTCTGTTTCAGTGATATGCTGTCAGGCGGGAGAACTATACAACCGGAAACCGCAATTGCTATAATGATGAATGCAACAAACAGATGCGTTCTTCTATCCATAAAACTTCTCCTCTTCGTGGTGCATTAAATTTTAATGCCCGGAAACAATAAACAGTTAAAATATATAATACCATATGGAGCATGAAGGTTCAATAGACAATAAAAGTAAAAAAGCCTTTTATAACAATATGTTGAATGATGGTTGATTTATTCTGAAAGTATAATATAGAAAAGCCTCACAGATAAACGGAGGTTTTTACTATGAAAAGGCTTTTTTATCCCGAGAGCATAGCGGTAATCGGCGCTTCGCCTAAAATAGGCGGTGGAAAAATTCCATATTATCAGATTCTCAAGGGACTTGGATTCAAGGGTGAACTTTATCCGATTAATCCCAGGCATAAAGAGATTGACGGGGCAAAGGTTTACGCAAGCATTGACGAGCTACCTGACGGAGTTGACTATGCAACCGCCTCGGTTCCGGCCTCCGCGGCACTGGATACCGTAAAGGCGGCAGCCCGAAAAGGTATCGGATACCTGCACTTCTTTACATCCGGGTTCAGCGAAATAGGAGATAGCGGCCTTGAGGAGGAGCTGCTCAAGGCAAAAGGGCATACCAGAATTATCGGCCCGAACTGCATAGGCATCCACTGTACCGAATCCAGGGTTTTCTTCGACCCGTTTTTCCGCCAGACTGGCGTTGGCAAGGCGGCTTTTCTTGGACAATCCGGCGCTGTTACGAGCAATTTCGTCCGCATGGCACAGTCAAGGCACATACCCATAAACAAGGTCGTGTCCTATGGAAACCAGATCGACATGAAGGTTGAAGAACTGCTCGACTATCTTGCAGACGATGATACCGTAACAGCTATCGGCGCATATATCGAGGATGTGAAAGACGGCAAACTCTTTTTCAGCGCACTCAGAAAGGCGACATCAAAAAAACCTGTGGTCATACTCAAAGGTGGAAAGACCGACGAAGGGGCCAAGGCCGCGGCCAGCCATACAGGTGCAATGGCTGGCAGCCATAAGATATGGTCGGCGGTGATGAAGCAGCTCAGGTGCATCGATGTCGAGACATTCGAGCAGATGATGGACGTCCTGATGCTTGCAACATCATACAGGATGCCCACCGGCCACAGGGTCGGATTTCTGGGCGCTGGCGGAGGAACGTCGGTGCTGTTCACCGACCTTGCATACGGGCACGGGCTTACGCTGCCCGAGCTTGACCGCAAAACGCAGGACGGCATATCCAAAATGATAAAGAACGTGAACACCTGCACCCTTAACCCCGTTGACCTGGGTACTCACGGATTTGATTTCAATGTCATGACCCATACGATGAAAGAGATGGACAGCGATCCTAATATCGACGTCATCATCCCTTATTTCAGTATCGATTTCATCAGCACGTTCCAGCCCGATCAGATAGAAAGCGGCCCTCATATCATTGCAGAAGCTGCAAGGGAGATGAATAAGCCCGTTATCCCGATTTTTTCCAAGTTCACTGAAGACAGCCTCCAGATCGAAGAGGCCAGAATCAGGATATGCGGCATATTCAAAGATGCCGGTCTTGCCGTGTTCAACAATATCCAGGACTGCATATTTTCATTGAGGGAGTTGCTCAACTGGAGCGAGAAGGGGTAGAAACAAGGCTCAAAGTTGATAAGACAGAGGCAAAGGCTCAGAATGAGCATTTGAAGACGGTTTTAATGTCAGACGTAAAGTTTTTAGGCTTCAGTGTCTTTGCGCTTCGAGTTTACTCTTACAGGGTAATAACTATGTTCTATCTCTGTTATCCGAAATAAACCAAGTATGAGGTTTGGGGCAAGATTCAGTTCTTATATTCTCTACATGAGACAGCTGAAATAGCAGAATGACACCAAATCACTTCCAGCAGCTGTATTTCATCGAATACAGTCCATCATTATGTTTCCAAACAATTCTATGAAATTCTACTTAGCTAATTTAAGATAACAAGGAACATATTTATAGTTGTAATTAATCCATTCAGGGCTTATATATAGAATATAACAATAATACCGAAATAACATTCAGTATAATTGATTAGTTACATACAATATCTATTTCGTGAGAAAAAATTACTAATGTTTTTTAGTTTATCGACCGAACTATTAATTACGTGCTTGAAACCACATAAATACGAAAAGATAAAAGTAACAAAAAATTATTATATATTGGAGGAAGTCATTATGAAAGATTCAAAAGGTTTTACACTGATCGAGTTGATGATCGTTGTTGCGATCATCGGTATCCTGGCGGCCATAGCAATTCCTGCGTATAGCAACTATACAAAGAAGGCCAAAATGTCAGAAGTAACAAATGCAATGGGTGCGATTGCAGGTGCTGCTAATGAGTATTATCAAACCAGGAATACGTTTCCTCCAGGTACTATGACCACTTGTGCTTTGATTGATACATCTCTTGGTATTCTAATGCCATCAACCTATGTTGCTGCTAATGCATGCAGATTCACAACTCCTGCTGGTGGTCAATCTGCAACAATTCAAGTTACCACAACTAATATTGGGTCTGGAGCAAATGGAACTATAACGCTTTATCTGCAACCAAATACCAAATCTTTATGGAACCGGTTGGGAACTGATACAATTCTTCCGAACTATATACCAAAGAATTAACTTTTTGAGGAAGAATCAACGGAGTCAGGATTTGCATTGACACATTCAACCTGATCCGGAATCGAATGAAAACAGGCGGGGAGATTAATCCCCGCCTGTTTTATGAGTATTCACAAAAGGCGGATTAATATCTTTTTTTAATTTGATCACTTCATTTCTTTGAATTTTTTTCTATAAATAACTTAAGTTTTCTATTGCGCAACCGATAATGTTTATTATAAGATTATCTATGCAGCAGAAAAGTGCAGCAAAAAATAATACATACCTTAAGGAGGAAGTCTTCATGAAGAACAAAAAAGGTTTCACACTGATCGAGTTGATGATCGTTGTCGCGATCATCGGTATCCTGGCGGCCATAGCAATTCCTGCGTATAGCAACTATACGAAAAAAGCGAAAATGTCAGAAGTAACAAATGCAATGGGTGCTATTGCAGGAGCAGCACAAGAGTATTATCAAGCAAAAGAAACATATCCAGTTGGCACAATGAATACTTGCGCCTTGATTGATACATCTCTTGGTATTCTCATGCCGACAACTTATGTTGCTGCTAATGCATGCACATTTGTAGGTACTGCTACGGCTGCAACGCTTACTATTACTACAAGCTCAATTGGTACAGGAGCGAATGGAACTATCTCACTGTATTTGACTCCGAACACAAAGGGTCAATGGAACAGGCTTGGAACTGATTCGGTTCTTCCAAATTACATACCGAAGAATTAATTAGTCTGAACTGAAAGTAAATCCATCGTTTTAAAAACGCTCCCAAGCTTCTGCTTAGGAGCGTTTCATTTTTAAAGCCATATGTTCTGCGAAATTAAAATTAATTGCTTGCCCTTAAGTTTCTGTCGGTAAAAAAGAAACATAAATCATTACTTTTTATATCCTGCATGATAAAAGATTTTCCATGACGAAAAAAACGATAACATTTCTTCTTATATTGTCTGTTATTGTCTTAGGTCTTTATTTCAACATTGTTTACAACCTTCCTACAAACTGGGATGACCCGGCTTTGTTCAGCAATCCCGGGCTTTATGAACTGACGAGCGATAATCTTTCAAGGATATTTTCCTTTCACGCATTATCAACTTATCAACCGGTAAGGGATTTTTCTTATATTATAGATTTCACCCTTATGCCTGACAACCCGGTGCTTGCGATGCATATTCACAGCATAATCCTGTACTTCCTTATGATGATCGCTGTCTGGCTTTTTCTGATCGAACTGTTCAAAGCTTTTAAAATTGATGATGAAAAGGCTTATTTTTGGGCATGCATCTCAACTGTCATTTATGCCGTCCATCCTGTTCATGTAGAAAGCGTCGCCTGGCTTTATGCAAGAAAGGAACCTCTTCTTGGCCTGTTCTCAATGCTGAGTCTGTGGACTTTCATCAAAGCAAGGACCAAAGGACAGGAACCCTACGCTTCAAAATACCCCGAGTGGTTATATTACCTTGCGAGTTTCATTTTCCTGATGCTTGCCCTGCTTTCAAAACCGACTGCTCTTGTCTTGCCTGTTGTTATGCTTATTATCGATATTTTGTTTCAAATCCAATCCCATCAAAAGTCATATCTGAAAAGAAGACTCTTTTTCTTCCTGCCCGTTTTCCTGATAGCGGTTGTTTTTTCAATATGGCTGATAAACATGATGAAACAGGCGGGAGGCATCAAACTTTACCACGGCGGCACCTTCTATACAAACCTACTGGCAGTCTCCCAGGTATTCATCGAGTACATAGCCCTTTATGCAGCTACGGTTTATTTTTCCGCCGATTATCCAGTCAGATTGTTTACAGGCCTGTCAAATTGGCAGGCCTGGATTTATCTTTTTATTAACCTGGCGCTGGCAGGATTTGGCGTTTTTTCTTTATTCAAACGATGGTATCTGGCGGCCTTTTTCATTGCCTTTCATTACATATTTATTCTGCCGGTTTCCCAGATCATACCCATAAACCAGATACTTACCGACCGATATGCGTTTATGCCTTCTCTTTCCTGGTGCGTACTGCTCGGATGGGTGATTATGTTTTTGTGGTATAAAAAGTTTGCCGATTCAAGATTTTCAGAATCTTTCCCGAAACTTGCAGCGTGTGCACTGTTGTTTGTAATTGTTGCATCATATTCCCTCATGACAATAAACCAGACCCTGGTCTGGAGAAACTCGTTTACCTTATGGGAGCATGTTTTAAGGAAATATCCCAATTCAAGTTCTGCTTGTGTCAATATGTCAGCTATAATGATTGATATAGGAAAATATGAAGAAGCAAAACAACTGTGTGTCATTGCCATAAAGGAAAAACCATATGATTATCTGGCGATTTCAAATCTGGCGCTTGCACAGATGTATTTAAGACAGTACCAGGATGCTGCAAAAAACTTCGAACGTGCATTACATTACATGCCGGATATGTTCTCACCCAGGGTTTACCTTGGCATCAGCAACCTTAGAATCGGTGAATATAAAAGGGCCTATGATATTCTCAAAGAGATTGTCAGCAAAGGCGATTATTCGAAAACCAGATACTCATGTCTTATTTATCCTAACCTTGCCTATGCTGCATTAAAGCTTGGGAAAGTTGATGAAGCCTACAAGTATCTGAGATTTGCAGATTTTTCCGAGTGTTCAGACAAACAGATACTGGAGGAGGATGCCTTGATTGTCAGTAGTATGGGAGCGAATAAACTGGGTTCATTGATAAGAGATCGTCTCGAGATCTTAAAAGAATAAGCATGAGAGATATACAATTTCAAGGGGGGTTATTTTTTCAAAGCCTCAATAATTGCATCAATATTTTCACCCTGAATCATTAAGCCATTTTCGAGGAAGAATACTGGAACATTCGTAATAAACAGGCTTTTACCCAGGCGGCCTGCTTTGTCCACAGCAGCAGTTCCTTTTTCACAGGGTTTATCGATTACAGCAAAATCATTATTTAGTGCCCGTGCTATAAAAGAATCAAGATTCATGTTTGAGCATACAATATCAATTGACTTAAGTCTTGCGTCACCACTATATGCCAGGAATAATATTTTAAGTTCGGTATCATATTCATCCAGCTTATTTCTTAATTTTAAAAGGGATTCTATGCAATATGGGCAGTCAGGCTTTTCAAACATATAAAGAGTATGCCTGATATGGCCAGCAGGTATGTAATGAATACACACTGCATCATCTATTTCGATTTTCTTTTTTAAAAATTCTTGTGAAATATAATTATATAATCCTGCAACAGATACATTAAGCTTATCAGTATACATGGTTCCTTTGATTACAAAATTATCCGATGCATAAAATAATTCCGGTTTTGAATTCTCTTCGATAATGATTTCACATACATTCCCTATAGCTTTTTTGGAAAGCAGCTTTGCTTTGACGTTAATGGCAAAGTGCTTTCTGATTGATGTCAGGCTTACTTCATCGCATATGTTTTTTTGTGAAAGATAAATTTGAATTATTAGACCGCCTATTGATAACAGAAAAAATACCGCAAAAATTAATGTAAACAATACTTGTTTCTTTGATGATGACATGGCATTTTCCTCGATATTTTAATTTTTCCATTGTTAATAAAGGGATTTAAAAGTCAAGGAATGCTTTTGGCTTTCTGATGTGTGAAGCCTTTTTTAAGTTCTATTAAAGACCCTGATTGAAACTTCTTTTATATTTATCTTACACACCCCTGAGCCGCTTGCATATAGGCCTTATCATCGGCATCGAGCCTGCCGTCGCGGTCGAGGTCGGAGCCGCCGCAGCCGTCAGGGCATGCTGAACCAAGGCCGCCGAATGCATCCCATTTTGAATTAAAAATGGCTGTGTCGGATGCGTCCACTTTCATGCTGTTATTAAAATCGGCCGGTGCGCAGCCGATTCTTGCCCATTCGCAGTTGAGCGTCTGTGACGAGAAGACGGTCAATGCCGACTCAAGCCAGTAATGCAGCCCGCCATAATATCTGTGTTGAGGGTTTTCAGCCGCCCGCCAGTTTCCATACTGGTCAATGAATTCATAGTCGACCGCAGTTCTTTTCACAGGGGAATCATAGTTGACATCTGCATCGAAGAACTTCTCGACATAACCCGGACATGCGCTCGGAGCTCAATCGTGGTATTTTTCTTTGCAAATGATCTTTAAGTTTTTCAGGCTCAGAATCTTTCAGGGAAGAACGGCTTGGAGTGTTGCTTTAACCTATTCTTGAATCCATTTTCTGATAAACGTCTTTACGGTGGCGAATTCCTAAAATCCACACGGAAGATTCAACAATCTTGAAAACGACCCTGTAATCACCTACTCTTAATTTCCAGTACCCTTTGAGTGTTTTTCTCAATGGTATTCCATATTCATGAGGTGATGTTCTAAGTCTTTCTTCAATTGCTTTTTTTATCCGGTCTTTTGTTTTGTTATCAATAAGCTTTAAATCTTCTTCCTTAACCATGGGGTGATAATGCAGAGAAAACTGCATGTATCAGCCCCAGGTCTCTTTGTGGGATAGTGCTTTATGAGGTGAAAAGGTTTTTTCCCGTGTTTGTGCAAAAGCAGAAAGGGCAGCATCCTCCCTTAATTCCATTGCCTCCATAATCAACTCTTTTGCCATTGAAGACAATGACAGTCCCTCGTTCTTAGCCATGTCATGGATAATATCGTATAGCCTGGGTTCAATTACTAAATTAACTCTCGGATTAATTGTTGGCATATTAAGTCCTCCTGTTGATTACCGGTGTACCACTAATGGCGCACTTGATCAAGCATGAACAAAATTGATGAACTACAAATAATTTTATTACCTGCCTTTGCAACGCGACATTTAAAACGGTATTATCTTGTGCACCCCTGAGCCGCTTGCATATAGGCCTTATCATCGGCATCGAGTCTGCCGTCGCGGTCAAGGTCGGAGCCGCCGCAGCCGTCAGGGCATGCTGAACCAAGGCCGCCGAATGCATCCCATTTTGAATTGAAAATTGCTGTGTCGGATGCATCCACCTTCATGCTGTTATCAAAATCGGCAGGTGCGCAGCCGAGTCTTGCCCACTCGCAGTTGAGCGTCTGTGGCGAGAAGACGGCCAGTGCAGACTCAAGCCAGTAATGCAGCCCGCCATAATATCTGTGGTGAGGGTTTTCAGCCGCCCGCCAGTTTCCATACTGGTCAATGAATTCATAGCCGTCCGCTGTTCTTTTTACAGGAGGATTGTGTTTGCCATCTGCATCGAAGAACCTGTTTACATACCTTTCATATATCCAGGGCTCTTTCTCTTTTTTGCCGTTCAGTTCGTTCAGGATCCTTTCTTTAATCTTATCATCGGTGATGAGAGCAGCCGGAACCGTATCAGCCCAGTATAGCGGTGTTGCAGCCCATTCGATCTGGCTTTCCGCAGTATCAAAACCGTAAAGGTCTTTGAGAGGCGAATCGAAACCGAACATGCGTTCGTAGATTGCACCTTTGTAAAGCATCTCTTTTGCATTATCGAGTCTGGCATAATATTTTGTCCTGCCCAGCTTTTTAACGGTACTGTTCTTCAGAGAGGCGTCGCGGTCAACCCCATAGACAAGTTTGGCAAGGATGACCTGAATCTTTATAAGGTTGCCGAGTGATTCATATGCCTCGTCATACAGGGCGGTATCGCCTGAGATTCTCGCATAATAGCATAGCCCAACGGATCCCAGTATAAGCTCCTGAAAATCGTCCATTGCGCTCCCGATCAGGACATAGAAAAGGTCGGGATAGAAGAAAGTCAATCTTTCCATCTTCTCATACCATGGTTCTCCTAAAATCTTGAACCCGAGCAGGTCTCCGAATGTCAGGCCGAACCATGCCTCGTCAAGGCATTTGCATTTTTTAACGCGTGTCGCAAAGTTAATGCCGATTGATTTGAATAAAGCCTCAATAGCTTCATGCGGGAGGTCGCCGGGAAGCGGCACTTTGGGAACCGGTGAATGCAGGCCCTCTTTTGAAAGGGCCTTTGCAAGGTATGCCATCTGGCATGACGATATACTGCCCAGGTCCTGCCACTCGGTGCGGCCGTCCGGCCTAACCTCACCGGCAGGCGCAAGGGTGTAATAATCGTTTCTTTCATCCACGGTCATAAGGATGTTGCCGAAAAACGTAGTCGTATCTCCAACCCTGCGTGCGGCCTCTGCCGCATGGTGTGCTGCAAGGGCGAGGTCTGCAGGAAGCCCAGGTGTCTTTTCAGCCTCGAAAGCCGCCAGATAACCCATTACATAATCCGTGAAATTATCCCTGGAATTGTGGTTGCCCCACCACCCGAGGTCTTTCCACGGACCGATCTGGGTTTTCATGAACGACGAGCAGCAGTTTGAAACAGGCACCCAGGGAAGCGCCTCTCCTACATGGTCGAACACATAGGTTACCGCGTAATCTTCAAGCTCGTTGACTGGCTTGAAGTTATAGAAGAATTCCTCGGGATTTTCACGATAAGTAACTACAACCCCGTCAAAGAATGTATCCAGGACCTCTCTTTCCAGAGAGGCTGGAAATGGTTCAGGGTCAGCTACGGATACGCCGTTGTTCATTCTCGATACGGTCTTGTTCACACCGTCCATCGTCCTTGTCCATCCTGGGAGCGCCTCGCGTACGGTAAGCCCTTTGTGTCCGGTGACAGACTCATAAAACGCAAGCCCTTCGAACATGCGGATAAGGGTAAGCTCGAGGCTGCGGCCGCCCATGGCCTGATAGAGCTTCCATGTGGCAAAGGTCGTATAACCGTGGCTGTTGTTGTCAACAGGGCCTGGGATCACTTCGTATTCGTTGCCTTCCTTAGAGATGTACATCTTGTTTATTATGGCCGCCGGAACGGCATCGCCGGTCAACGCAAAACGGTTTATGCTTTTAAGGAGCCTTTCTGTACGTTCTCTGTAATAAAGCTTGAACGCATCAGCCTTTGCATTGGGATTGGGTTCAAATATCGGATCCTCTTGAGGTGTATCAGCATAAGTAAGCTCATCGCTTTTCACATTATTATTAATCGATGTTTCGGTTGGATTATCCGTTGAAGACCCGCTGCAGGAAGAAAGGACCAGAACAAACATACAGAATACAAAAACACACTTTATATGTTTCATGAAAAGCCTCCGCATATGTTAAAAATAATACCTTACAAGAAATTATACTTAACCTGAAATAATAGCAGTAAAGCCATTTTTGTCAAGGTTGCTTATGCCTTCTTCGGTATGAAATCTTCTGTCCTGACCTCGACAAGTCTGATTGCTTCCGATGTGCAGGATGTTGCGCACAGCCCGCAGCCTATGCATATTTCACCGTTTACAATGGCGGGATTATCGCTGTCCGTCGTTATAGCCTTCATCGGGCAGATATCCGCGCACAGCCCGCAGAAGATACATTCCTGTGCATCGACGGATGCAACGAACCTGCTCGGGGCGACAACGTTTTTTGTTTTCGGAACAACGGCATAGCGCAGCATCTCGCAGCAGCATGTGCAGCAGTTGCATATGACGTTTGAGCCTCCTGCAACATTTTCCGTCATATGCACAAGTCCCTTTTCCTCCGAGAGTTTCAGGATATCAAGCGCCTCGGCAAGCTCGATCGCCCGGCCCGTGCCCCGTTTGATGTTGTATTCGGCCCCGCGATTCACCTGCAGGCATACCTCTATCGGATTATCGCATTTCTTTACCGATTTGCGGCAAACGCATGAGGTTACTGCAATCGCACGTGCATTTTTCAGAATGTCTGCCGCATCTTCGTATCCGAGCACACTGCTTTTGTTTTCGACGGTCTCGTTTATGGCAAGCACCCTCATGAACGAAGGCATCTTAAGCTCTGTCATCTGCTCGACCATAGCCCGGTATTCGGTTTCCATGTATTCAGCCCAGAGCGTAAAAAGCTCTTCCGGCGCCTCGGCCCATAGAAGGGATGCGTCATGAAACTGTATTATATGGCGCGGCATCCTGAATATCTTTTTGCCGTCTTTGATGCCATCGAAGGCAATTCCCTTATGAAAAAGGTTCTCAAGCATGGCCTCTGCCTTATCAGGGCTGATTCCTGCGGCCTGTGCAACCTCTTCTGCTGATTTAGGCAAGATATCAAGGATGGCTGCTTCTTCGGGGCTTGCAAGGATTGACCAGATTTTATCAAGCATTTTTGAATCCTGCCCGGAGACCTTTCTGGTGAGACTGCCATATGCTTCCATCATCCCCTCCCTGATATTTTCAAATGTATAGATTCTGAAGTCTAGCTTTTAGCCCGAAGCTCTACAAGAAAATTTTAAAAACATCTGCAGTGCCGCATAAATCCTTGACACGTTATAGTATTTAGAACAATTAGAAGTCATGGCAATCCGTGAAATCTGCAAATGGCCTGAAGATGTCTTGAAGCTCAAAGCGCCCGAAGTTGATAACATAGACTTCGGCACAGTGACCCTTGTCGAAGACATGATTGAAACCATGTATCAGGAAAACGGGGTCGGTCTGGCCGCCCCACAGGTTTCAGTTTCAAAGAGAGTCATTGTCGTTGATGCAAGCCCTAAAACAGGTTTCGGCGGACTGATTACTCTCATTAATCCTGTAATTGCGGAAAACGAAGGCCGTGTCGTCGACAGCGAGGCCTGTCTGAGCGTGCCGGAAGTCACAGTTGATGTCCCAAGATTTGAACGGATACTTGTAAAGGGAATTGACATGAAGGGCAAGGATGATGAAATCGAGGCTGAAGGTTTTCTGGCGAGGGTGTTCCAGCATGAAATAGACCATCTTAACGGAAGGGTTATCCTGTCATTTGCTTCAAGCCTGAAGAGGGCGATCTATTTAAAAAAGGCCAGAAAAGGCAAGATATGAAACTGATCTTTATGGGTACCCCTGAATTCGCACTGCCAAGCCTTGAAATGCTTGCCGATTCGGGAAAACATGAAGTAGCCCTTGTGATAACGCAGCCGGACAAGCCAAAGGGAAGGGGGCTTCATCTCGAGCAGCCGCCGGTCAAAGAAATGGCACTGAAGCATAATATACCCGTCATGCAGCCTCAGAAAATAAAAGGCAACATGGAGGTGATTCAGGCCTTCGAAGAGATCAGGCCCGATGCCGCCATCGTTGTTGCATATGGCAGGATTATTCCTGTCGAACTCTTGAATATGCCGCCCAGAGGTTTTATTAATGTTCATGCATCCCTTCTTCCTGCTTTCAGGGGGGCGTCGCCGATTAACCATGCTATCCTTTCGGGTGCGGAAAAGACGGGTATAAGCATAATGAAGCTTGATGAAGGCCTCGATACCGGACCTGTATATTTAAGCCGGGAAATTGAAATTGGCAGGGACGATGCAATAATGCTCTCAAAGAGGCTTTCGGCAACAGGTGCGGAACTGCTGGCCAGTGTTCTGGACAGGATTGAAAATGACTCGGTAGAACCTGAGCCGCAGGATGATAGTGCTGCAACATATGCCCCTCTTCTTAAAAAGGAAGACGGATTGATAAACTGGAACAGGAAAGCAGTGGAGATTGAAAACATGGTAAGAGGTCTTCTGCCCTGGCCCTGTGCATATACCGGCATTGAGGGAAAGATGCTGAAGATACTCAAAGCCCGGATTGAAGAAACAGCACACGGGATAACGCCGGGAACAATGATCAAAGAGGCATCCCGTTTAAAAATAGCCTGCGGCAATGGTTTTATAATTCCCTTAACACTGCAGCTTGAAGGCAAACAGGCCATGGATGCAAAGCCGTTTGCCAACGGGCTTAAAGTTAACGAAATAATTCTTGGAGGCTTAACCAGATGATTCTTGCTCCGTCAATACTTTCGGCGAACTTCACAAGGCTGGGCCAGGATATTGATATGGTCGTTTCTGCAGGGGCCCAGTGGGTCCATGTGGATGTCATGGACGGTATGTTCGTGCCCAATATCACAATCGGGCCTGTCGTCGTGAAGGATATCAGAAAGACGACAAAGGCCTATCTGGACTGCCACCTGATGATAAACCAGCCTGAAAGATACATTGATGCATTCGCCGCCGCAGGTGCCGACGGCATCACTATTCACGCAGAGGCCACACACCATCTGCACAGGGCACTGGGCATGATCAGGGAAAAGGGTCTCAAGGCAGGCGTGGCGCTGAATCCGTCAAGCCCTCTCTCATTAATAGAATATTGCCTTGATTTAACGGATCTTATTCTTATTATGACTGTGAACCCGGGATTCGGAGGACAGTCTTTCATCGAAGCTATGATTCCCAAGATTGAAAAAGCAGCATTTATGATTTCAGGAAGAAACATAATTCTTCAGGTTGACGGCGGAGTTGACAGAAAAAATATAAGGATGCTCAGGGAAAAGGGGGTCGGCTCTGCTGTAGCCGGCTCAAGTGTCTTCGGCAGCAGTGATCCTGCCGGGGCGGTAAAGGAGATGCTTGAAATTGCAGAATGCGAAGTTTGCTAGAATACTGATCGGGCTTCTTATTGCGGCTGCAGCTGCAGGATGTGCTACTGCAAATGTCGCCTCTTCGGTCGAGGAAGACGCAAATCAGGCCGGCCCGTACCTTTTAATGATTCTTGCAAGACAGGCAGAAGACAGCGGAGATACGGACAGCGCCCTCACACTTTACCAGAAACTGAATAATCCTTATGCATGGCTTAATATTGCCAGGATATACACCATGAAGTCAGAAGACGAAAAGGCGCTGGAATATCTGAACAAAGTTCTTGATTCCGGGGATTACATCGAGGATGCGCTTGATCAGAAAGTCAATATATATGTCCGTTCGAACAAGATAAACGAAGCTGTAACTGAAGCAGAAAAATACTATAAGAAATATCCCGGCAATGTTCAGATAATCGTGCTTCTTGCCAAGCTCAGACTCGTTTCATCGGATCCCAGAGGCGCGATAAATATACTTGAACAGATACCTTCAGGGAGTGAAGACATAGAATCTCTTTACATACTTTCAAGGGCATGCCTTGAAGAAAAAGACAAGGCCTGTGCAATTAAATCACTGGAAAAGGTTATAGAACAGGCCCCGGACTTTTCCCAGGCATACATTGACCTGGGAAGGGTTTATGAAAGTGACGGCAATCTGGATGAGTCGATTTCCATATATTCCAAATTGTGTGAAATAGACCCTTCAAGCAAGGAGGCTCGTCTTGCTCTGGCCGATTTGTACATATTGACCGGAAAAAACAAGGATGCCATTGCACAGTTGGAGAATCTGCTTGAAATATATCCAAACCGTGAGGTTATGCATAAACTGGCGATACTTCAGATAGATGACGGCATGTATGCTGATGCGATTGAGCTTTTGAATACTCAAAAGCAGCTTACGCCGGAAGAGAAATATTACCTTGCCATTGCATATTCAGGACAGAAGGACTTTGACAGAGCCCTGGCCCTCCTTAAGGGAATAGAAGGGGATTCTCAGCTCAAATGTGATGTCGCAATACTTAAAAGCTCGATTCTTGAAGACACTGGGAAAAGCAGCGAAGCATTTAATGAACTGAAAAATGCATGGGATAAGGTATCAAAAGAAACCGCTTGCAGGGAAGTGGGTTACCGCCTTGCAGCAGCGTATGAAGAAAAAGGGATGGCCGGGGAAGGTCTTGCCATAGCCGAGAGTATTCTTGCAGCCGATCCCCATGATGCCATTATGCTCAATTTTGTCGGTTATTTATGGGCGGATCAGGGCAGAAATCTTGAGAAGGCAAGAAAAATGATCGGCGATGCCCTTACGGCAAGGCCGGATGACGGATTCATTATGGATTCAATGGGCTGGGTATTGTATAAATCGGGCAAGCCCGCCGAGGCTGTGCCCTATATGGAAAAGGCGCTGAAAAAGTATCCGGACGAGCCTTTGATAAACGAACATATGGGTGATATCCAGTATAAGCTCGGCAGAAAGAAAATTGCCCTTGAATATTATCAGAAGGCAAAGGAAAACTCTAAAAAGGGCGTCTCTCCAGCCCTTGAGAAAAAAATTACCGAACTCATTAAAGAAACTCGCAAGACCGGGAGATGACATAACTAATGAAGCAAAAGTAGGCCTTTTCGTTTTTGGTATCATTGTGGTCTTTATTATTATGTCGATAAAAATAGGGGAACTGAGCTTTAATAAAAAAGATACCTATCCTATTACACTCAGGTTTCCTACAGTAGAAGGATTAAAGGTCGGATCGACACTTGAGCTTGCAGGCGTGAACATAGGAAAGATAAGCTCCATTTCACTGGGAGAGGATTATTCCGTTACTGTAAACGCAAATGTCAATGAAGATATAAAGCTCCCGATAGACAGCGTCGCATCGATTGGTTCAAAAGGCGTGCTCGGAGACAAGATCATCTTATTGTCCCCGGGAATCTCAAAAGAATATCTTAAACCGAACGGGATGCTTGCCAGGACTGAAGTCCCCCCCTCTCTCGATTTCCTGCTGACCAGACTGGGAGATGTAGCGTCAAACCTGTCGGATCTGACCAGGTCACTTAATGCATCTATCGGGAGTGAAGAGACCATGACCAACATTACCGAAATGATGCTGAACCTCAACAGCCTCACCGCCGAACTCAACGATATGGCAATCGATAACAGGGAAGGCATCGACAGCATGATATCCGAGCTTAACAGCACGGCTGTAAATCTGACCGACTTTTCCGAAAGCCTTGCAAGTACCGGTGCAAATATTTCTTATATCGTAGCTTCAGTCAAAGCAGGTGAAGGCAATATCGGAAAACTTTTCACGGACGATACGCTTTATGTCTCTCTGGCTGATTCAGTTCAGAAACTCCAGGTGGTGACATCCAGGATACAGGAAGAAAACAACCTGACACTCTTATTAAGCGATGCAACGATTTATTATGACCTTGTAGCGCTGTCGGACAACCTGAAGCAGGTGAGTGAACATGTAGCCGCCGGTGACGGCACTATAGGCAAACTACTTACGGATGAAGAGCTGTATCAGGCGCTGCTTGAGGCAGTCAAGAATACCAACAGGGCTGCCCAGGGCATACATGAACAGACGCCTATCACCGTCATGGGTTCCCTGCTCGCCCCGATGATAAGGTAGGATGAAAAAGACATCGGCTGCGGCATTGGCATTTGCCATCACGCTTATCCCTGCCATCGTTCTGGCCCTTGAAATCAACATCGCACCGGTATTTTATTACCGGAACAACGATGAAGGGACGACATTCAATGCACTCGGGCCTGTATTCGAGAAAACCGATAAAGAGACTGCAGTAAGGCCGCTATTCTTTAAAGATGAAGACGAAACGGATTTTCTTTATCCCCTGGGCAGGTCCCATGATGGCACTACGCGCTTCATCCCGATATACTATTCCGAGAACAATGGTCCCGAGACGCATACGACAATTTTCCCGGTCTTCTGGGGCAAGTATTATGGAAAGTCATATGGCGGCGTGTTCCCTCTGTATGGAAAGATGATTCACCGGTTCGGCAAGGATGAGGCTGAATTCTGCCTGTGGCCTGTTTATATGAAGACATCGGTATCAGAAAAAAACACCTACACCATGCTCTGGCCCATATTCACCTACAGCAAAGGGACCAGTTACAAGATGTTCCCCGTCTACGGCTGGGAGAAACATCGGGGTAGTGTGACACAGTACATGTTCTGGCCTTTCCTGTTCCGGGAAAGGGGAGACAAAAACATGGACGCCTTTCTTCCCTTCTTCCAGTACACAACATGGAACGACGCCTGGTCGGCATCGGTGATCTGGCCCTTATTCTCCTTCGGAAAGGACAACGGACGTAACCAGACGACAATAGACGCTCCCTGGCCTCTGATCAAATATGCCAGAGGAGAATATAATCAGACAATGGTATTCCCTTTCTATTATGATTACGAAAGAGCGAATATGTACAAAACCAATATGTATATGTGGCCGATATGGTTTCAGGCTGTGACGTCGGACCCGGCAAATGATTATTACAAAAAGAACGCCCGTTTCCTGATCCTTGTCTCATGGAGGGACACCCAGAAGCAAGGCAAGGACAGCTACCAGCTCAACCTGTGGCCGCTTTATTACATAACTAAAGACGAGGATATGACCTTCTGGCATTTCCCGAGCGTTTTCCCATTTGATTATCCCGGTGTCGAAAATAACTGGGCCCCGATATTCACATTTGTAAGCTATGAGAAAAAATTGGACAAATCACATTTTGATATATTGTGGAAAACCTTTTATGTCGAAAAAAATGCAGAGTTTATGAGATGGGCACTCTCATTTCTGGTGTCATTCGAGAACAGACCCCAATACTGGCAGATCGGCTTTTTATCAGATCTTATAAAGCTTCAAGGTAAAAAGACGGACACGCCTGAACCCGACAATTCTTTTGACAGGAAAGACTCTGATGAAGTAGATTTAAAGGAATGACCCTGAACGTAAGAGGCTGTTTTGGGTCTATGGGGGAAGACTCATCTGCCCTTTATGCCCAGGGTCTAATTAATAAGGTAATGCCATTGATATTAGAGTCAAGGGCATACAATATATTTTAAAAAAATACCTGAAAGTGCATCAGGACAACCCGATGGAAAATTTCGATGTCATTGTCATAGGAGGCGGTCATGCCGGTGCGGAAGCCGCATATGCGTCTGCAAAGCTGGGAGTAAAAACAGCACTCCTTACCATAAATATAGATACAATAGGCCGCATGCCCTGCAGTCCCTCTATCGGGGGGCTTGCCAAAAGCCATCTTGTTAAGGAGATCGACGCCCTGGGCGGCATAATGGCGGAGGCCGCTGATGAGACTGCAATACAATACCGCGTCCTTAATACAAAAAAAGGCCCGGCAGTCAGGGCGACCAGAACTCAGAACGACAGAAAAAAATATGAATCCGCCGTCAGACTCAGGCTTGAGAATTCTCAGGTACTGCTGAGACAGGCCAAGGTCGAGGATATAATCGTCAAAGACGGCAAGGTCTCGGGAATAAAAGACATAACCGGTGTTCAATACGGTGCGAAAGCGCTTGTGATTGCGGCAGGGACATTCCTGTCAGGCCTTGTCCACATAGGGGACGTCATATTCTCATCCGGAAGGGCAGGCGAAGAAAGCTCGATCACTCTTGCAGAAAGCATTAAAAGCCTTGGACTGAAAACAGGCAGATTCAAGACAGGTACACCGCCCAGATTGAACATCAACACTATTGACCTGTCAAAATTCGTCCGCCAGGAACCCCAGGACTGTATCATGCCGCTTGCATTTGAATCCACCGGTTCAAGGCTTGTTCAGCTTGCCTGTTATATCGGGCGCACATCGGATAAAACGCATAGAATAATCCGTGAGAACATCCTTAAGAGCCCGCTTTATTCCGGCGCCATCACAGGAACACCGGCACGCTACTGCCCCTCACTTGAAGACAAGGTCATGCGCTTCGGCGACAGGGCCGGGCATCAGGTGATAATAGAGCCGGAGGGACTGGACACGATAGAGGCGTATGCGTCCGGCCTCGGCAACTCCATGCCGCCGGATATTCAGAA
Source organism: uncultured Bacteriovoracaceae bacterium (assembly GCA_964400685.1). Classification (GTDB taxonomy): domain Bacteria; phylum Desulfobacterota; class Desulfomonilia; order UBA1062; family UBA1062; genus DATCTV01. The sequence goes on from CAYNVT010000019.1 coordinate 19,494, forward strand.
GGAGATTGTATGTTCAATACCGGGGCTTGAAAATGCCACGATTATGAGACCTTCATATGCCATTGAATATGATTACATACTTCCGACACAGCTTAAAAGGACCCTTGAAACAAAGCAGGTGGAAGGGCTCTTTCTTGCAGGACAGCTCAATGGCACCTCGGGCTATGAAGAAGCGGCGGCACAGGGAATGATCGCCGGAATAAACGCAGCTCTACAGGTCAAAAAGATGGAGCCGTTCATGTTGGACAGGTCCGAGTCTTACACCGCAGTCATGATTGATGACCTTGTAACCAGAGGCACAAGCGAGCCTTACAGGCTGTTCACCTCGCGCGCGGAATACAGGCTTATGCTGAGAGAAACAAACGCGCTGTTCAGACTCTCGGACAAGGCCTACAGACTTGGACTTATAAGTGATGAGAGGGTGGAAAAAATCAGGTCCGTCATGTCTGAAATTGATGAGCTTACAAACTGTTTAAAGAAAACTTCGATTGTAATTTCAACAGACAAAGAAACCGGCCCAGACAGTTCGGGACAGGTAAGCCTGGAAAAATATCTGAAAAGGCCCGAAGTATCTTTAATGAAGCTGGTTGAAGACGGTCATGTAAAGGCAGCTCCCGAGCTTGTTATGCTGGAGACAGAGACCTCGATAAAATACGAGGGATATATCGAAAGGCAGAAAAAAGAAGTCGAGTGGTTTAAAAATCAGGAGAAGATTAAAATCCCTGATAAATTCGACTATTACGCGTTGAAGAGCCTTTCAAACGAACTCAAATCACGCCTTTCTGAAATAAGGCCTTCCACTCTTGCCCAGGCTGCACTTATCGAGGGCATGACGCCTGCTGGTCTTCAGGCGATAAGAGTGGGACTGGGAAAATAGATTTACTGCAAGCCTCCGATTTCAGCAAGCTTTGCATTCGCCCTGGCGGCAAAGGCACCTGTATTGTCAAGACGGATAATATCTAGAAGGTGCTTTCTGGCTTCATCCGTATTTCCTGTTTCAATATAGACCTGTGCGATGTCCCAGTGCGCTTCGATGTAATCCGGATAAAGTTCCAGAGCCCGATTTAGTGCTGTTAATGCCGAAGCGTTATCCCCCGTTCTTGAATAAAGGACTCCCAGGGCATCCCAAGCAGGCGCATAATCAGGCCTGATGCCGACGGCTTTAGACAGACTGGCTTTTGCCTCGGTCAGATTTCCTATCGTGATATAAACAAGGGACATGTTATAAAGTGTATATTCAGGCGTCTTGTAAAGGTCGTCATCAAGGGCTTTCTTGAAATATTTGAGCGCTTCCTCGTTTTTATTGAGCTTTGCCAGAAGGTCTCCCTTGAGATTATAAGCCTCGCTTTTCATACCCGGATGATCGTATTCAAGGTTGTCGGCATATTCTATCGCCTTGTCGACATAGGGAAGCGCTTCGGCAGGCTTGTCCCACTGCCTGTAAGTGAGCGCATATCCGTAATAGATTTCAGGGTCAGTCGGGTTTGCTTTCTGCCCCTTTTTAAGCTCAACCAGTGCGCCCTGCATATCATTTCCTCTCAGCTTATCCATTGCCAGCTGGTATGAGGGGCTTGATATTTTCCTCTGTTTCGCAAAGGTTCCCGCACATCCTGCAATTGCCAGTATCATGAAAATTATAAATATCTTTTTCATTTTTGCCTCCGTGTAAAACAGTAATGTGAAAGAAATCACATTTCGTTTCTCTCGATCACCTTCCACTCGTCTTCCGAATCCGAGGCCGTATCGACCATCAAATGTATGATTTTCAGATTGGGATACAGGCCCTTGAGGTCGGCAAGGTCGACCGGCTCGAACTTGTTTTTATTATTCAGATATGCCTGCTCTGTGATTGCATTTGATTCATAGTTCTCCCTGGTCCTTCTGGAAATTCTGTTCAGAGAGACTTCCTGGGGGCAGACGGTCTGCTGTATGACAAATGTCTTATTGTTCAGCGCGGCCACTTCAGCAGCCCTTCTCCTCAATTTCTGCGTGATGAAAGTGGCGTCGAGTATGACCCCGTTGCCTTTCGCCGCAAACTCCGAGGCTCTTTTGAACACCTCGTCATAGACAAGGTTTCTTTTATCCATGTCAGAAGCGACCTTTTCATCGAATATGTCTTCTCCCTTAAGAACCTCGAGTCGGATGAGATCGGTCCTTAAAATGACATAGCCTTTCATCCCTGCGATAACTTCGGTCGTCTCGGTCTTGTATGATGCGGGCAGGCCGCATGATATCAGGACAATATCGTTTCCAAGCTCTTTGCTCATATATTCTTTAAACGGCTCTCTCATAAATCAATCTCCAGTCCTTTTTTCAGAAAGAGTTTATACCGAACTCGCCGGCAACGAAAGCGGGTATTTCAAGGCTGCCCATAAGCACCGGCTGCTGGTGGCAGTCAGACCCGCCGCTCACAAGCAGATCATGTCTCCTGGCAAAGGCCAGGTAAGAATCAGTTGCCTTTGGAGTCAGCCTTGAATGCCAGCACTCGATTCCGTCGATATGGTCAAGCATCGATGATTCTATTGTTTTCTGTTGAATTGAAAGGTCGTCCGAAACCGCCCTTAACGATGTGCCGTTGGGGTCGTCCGGATGCGCCAGAAACAAGAGCCCGCCTGCACCCCTGATAAGGTGCGAGGCCTCTTCCAGACTCAGGTGCATTTTAGGGACATTCAGCCTCACGAGGTACTTGTCGAACGCTTCCTGTTTGCTTGCTACTATACCCTTTTCAATCAGATAACCCGCGATATGAGGCCTGCCTATGGAGCCTTCAGCCCCTTCCTGGATTTTCCTGATATCATCTTCACCCAGCAGACCTTTGCCCTCTCTTGAAAGCTCCGTGTTCAGACTCTCAAGAATGATCAGGGCCCTTTTCTGGCGGTGCGAACTGAGCTCGGCAAGTTTGGAGAAAAGCGTTTTATTTTCAGGGTCAAAGCCATAGCCCAGGAAATCCAGCGATATATCTTTGCCTTTTGTGAAATCCGGGTGATTGAAGGTGACATTAAGCTCTATACCGTTAACGTAAGACATCCTGTATTTATGAGCCAGCCCTGCCGCCTCTTTCTGCGATGAGACTGAATCATGGTCGGTTATCGATATGAGGTTTATGCCCCTGATGGACGCTTCCCTGAATATTTCGTCGAGGTACCATCTGCCATCGGAGCCGTCTTTTGAGTGTATATGCAGGTCTATCTTTATCATTTATACTGTCTGACATAGTCTGCGGCCAGCCTGTAATATTCAGCCGCCCTGTCAAATGCCATTTTTCTTCCTGCCCCGTCCATTCCGGAATCGCCCGACATGAAAGAATTTACCTTTGCCCTGACATAGGCGCGGTATACCTTGTAAAAAGCAAGCACGTCATGCATGGTGCTGTCTCCTGATGACTTTATGTATGCCTCGACAAATTCTGTGGCAAGGCTGCCATATCCGTTATAGTCTAGGTCCATGGCCAGGAATGCTATATCCTGCGCCGCATCGCCGTAGCGGAAGCGTTCGTTGAAGTCTATACAGTCAAGTATCGTAATGCCGTGACCAAAAAGGAATATATGCTGAAGATGAAGGTCGCCGTGGCCCTCCTTTATGAAACCGCCCTTCAGCCTTGCCTCAAAGACTCCCGCTTTATCTTCCATGAATTTTAGGCTCCACGATTCTATCAGCGAAAAATCGTCAGCCGAAACAGGCCCGCCGACATAACCTCTTGTCTGGTCGAAGTTCTCGATTATGTTGAAGCTGATGGTATCCATCCCGCCGAAAGACCTGGCTTTTTCATCGGACGGTATTTCCGCATATATCTCTGCAAGGCGGCCTCCGAGCCTTTTTATGTCATCTGTCCCCGCTTGTCTTTTTTTCAGCAGGTTAAGCAGCATGCCGTTTTCGTCTATGCGCTTCATCCTGAGGGCAGTCTCGGCGATGTCGGAATCATCGCCTATTGTAAAACCATCCCCTTTTTTTGATATGGGTACCACATCGAGATAGATATCAGGCGAAAACCGCGAATTGAGCCTTAATTCTTCGCCCACATAAAAGCGTCTTTTTTCAGGTGTGGTGAAATCGAGAAACCCCAGATCGACAGGCTTCTTGAGCTTGTAGACGAACTCGTCGCAGATGAATACCCATGAATGATGGGTTTGAACGAAATCAACTTTCGAAGTCTTTTCCGGATATACAGCCGGATCGTTCATAAAAGAAATCAGTTCCATTTCAGCCTTTTCCTCCTGCAAGCTGGCCGCATGCGGCCATTATGTCTTTTCCCCTTTCCTTCCTGATCACTACGATAAAGTGCTTTGATTTAAGGTATTCCTGGAAGGCGAATATCGCACTGTCCGACGGCGCGTCGAATTTCGCTCCCGGCCACGGGTTAAATGGTATCAGATTGATTTTTGCCCTTATCCCGTGAAGAAAACTTACAAGCGCCTTGGCGTCGGCGAGCGTGTCGTTGAAGCCACCAAGCATGACATATTCGATCGTAATCGTGCGCCTTTGCGGCAGCTCTATGGACATGAGCGACTTTTTGAGTTCCGCCAGCGGATACTTTCTGTTTATCGGCATTATGGCCGAGCGTTTCTCATCGGTTGCGGCATTAAGGGATACTGCGATGCCGATTCCCATATCCGGCCAGATATCCGGCAATCTGGGTATAATACCGCAGGTTGATATGGTGATGCGGCGTGTCGAGAAGCCTTGGCCGTTCGAATCCAGCAGGATCTTTACCGCCTTCAGCACATTTTCATAATTAAGAAGCGGCTCCCCCATGCCCATCAGCACGATATTCCTGAAAAGCTTTTCTGGATAAAGCCTGGCCGGTATAAGCACCTGTGCAAGAATCTCGGAAGTACTCAGATTTCTTTTAAACCCGAGCGTGGCCGTACAACAGAAATCACAGCCCATGGCGCATCCGGCCTGAGACGAAACGCAGATGGTGAAATAATCTTCATCGGGGATGAGCACACTCTCTATTACTTCACCGTCGTCTAGCGTGTACGCGAGCTTTTCAGTCCCGTCGGAACTTATCTGCCGGGCCTTTATTTCGGGATACCCGATATATGCCGCTTCATTTATTTTTTTTCTGAGCGGCAGCGATATATTGGTCATCTCATCGATCTGCCGGGCGCCCTTCTGGTAGAGCCACTGGAAGGCCTGAGCACCCCTGAACGGCTTGTCGCCGATAATTTCTGCAAGCTCTTCCCTGTCAAGACCGAGAAGGTTTGTCTTTGTCCCGCCCAACATCTGTTTCCTTTCAGCTTTGATGATTTTCGACGTATATCATAATTCATTTAATGAATGGCAAAAGAATTTCCTCAATGATATAAATCTCATTGGATTTTAAAATACTTTTTTGTGGAGCTTCAATACCACTCAACACTGTTGCAAAGGAGACCCGTTATGCAGGCATCAATGCTGAAAGTCGATATGGGAGATATAAGCACTTTTCCGCGCTTTGAAAAGATCAGGGAAACCCTGCTTTCTACCCCAGTCAACCTTTGCCCGGAGCGCGCCCTGCTCATCACGGAATACTTTAAAAAGCATGACGATAAAAAAGAGCCAATGGTTATACGCAGGGCCAGGGCCCTTGAATATCTCCTTGTAAATAAAAAGATCAAAATCTACCCCGGTGAACTTATAGCCGGAAATATGGGCACCAGCCGCATCTCGGCGATAATGCAGCCGGAGCTGGCCAGTGTCTTCATGAGCGAGGAACTCCTCTGGATTGATAAGCGGAAGACCACGCCCTTTAAAATCTCTTTTAAGGAGCGGCTCAATCTTTTCTTAAAGGTAAACCCCTACTGGCTGACGCGGAATCTGGCCTTCAAGGCCTTTTTTCCCAACCTCGGCAGGATGGCCCGCTATACAAAGGAACAGTTGAACGCAACATACTATCTGATAAACGAGGCCGGCGGCATCGGGCATTTCCTGCCAAACTATGAGAGGCTGCTGAAATCGGGATTGAACGGATACCTGAAGGAACTTGACGGCAGAGATGATGACTTCAGCAGGGCGGCAAGGATATGCTGCCAGGCGGTAGGTATCTATGCGGCCAGGATTTCAGCCAAAACACGAGCTTTGGCCGCGGCTGAACCTGATGCAAACCGCGCGGCCGAACTCAGGGAAATAGGCCGCATCTGCGGCAGGGTACCGATGAATCCGGCCCAGACATTGCATGAGGCCCTGCAGGCCCTGTGGATCGCACACATGGCCGTGAACATGGAAGGTCTCAATTCAGCAATATCATTCGGACGGATAGACCAGTATCTCTACCCGTTCTACAAGGCTGATATAGAGGCCGGAAGAATAACGCCTGACAGGGCCAGGGAATTGCTTCTGCTGTTTTCCGCCAAAGCGGTCGAGCATGTCTTTCTGCTCTCGGAAAGAACCAGCCAGTATCACGGCGGATATCTCGTGGTTCAGGCCGCAATCGTGGGTGGTATGGATAAAGAAGGCAATGATGCGACCAACGAACTCACTTACATATTCCTGGACGTAATGGAGCAGCTGGGGCTAAGAGACCCGAACTATCAGGCCAGGATACACAAGGACAGTCCTGAACCCTACATCAGGCGCGTAGCCGACGTTGCCAGAAAGGGCGGCGGAACCCCTGCTGTATTCGGCGATGAAGCGGCCATAGAGGCGCTGACATCTCATGGTTTTCCCCTGAACGAGGCCAGGAACTATGCCGTTGTCGGCTGCGTGGAGCTGGCGCTTCCGGGCAAAAGTTTTTTCTCGACCGATGCAGGGCTTTTGAACCTGCCCTTATGCCTGGAGCTTGCCCTTAACAGGGGCAGGAGATTCGGCAAGAAAAGCAGGCTGGGCGTTGATACACCTGACCCATTGACAATGACGAACATGGATCAGCTCATCGATGCATTCCGCAAACAGGTCGAATTCATGGCTAAAAGAATGGTGGATGATCTGAGAATCATGGAGCTGGGGAACCGCAACTATCATCCCACTCCTTTTTCATCCATGCTGGTTGACGGGTGCATTGAAAGCGGAAGAGACGTGACAGCAGGAGGAGCCCTTTACAACTCAAGCGGCGTGCAGTGTGTCGGGCTTGCCGATGTGGCTGATTCGCTGGCCGCCATTGCCGATGTGGTATTTACCCGGAAAAAATATTCCATGGCTGAAGTCATAAATGCCGTTAAAAATGATTTTAACAATGCAGGAATGTTACGTTCGGAACTTCTGAAGGCACCCAAATTCGGAAACGATAACCCCCTGCCGGACGGCTATGCCAATATGGCCGCGCATATTTTTCACGACGCCCTCAACAGGCATGAGAACACGCGCGGTGGGCGCTATGTGCCGGGGTTCTATTCAGTCACCTGCCATGTGGCTTTCGGCAAAAGGACACCGGCCTTGCCTAGCGGCAGGCTTGCAGGCGAGTCTTTTGCGTCCAGCCTGGGGCCTGCGAACGGCAAAGACCGCCTCGGACCTACAGCCCTTCTCAATTCGGTAGCCCATGTTGATTCAAAGCTGGCCATGAACGGGTATGCGCTGAACATGAGATTTGACCCTGCAACACTCTCGGGTGAAAAGGGTGTGAATATCCTGTCGTCGCTTGTAAAGGGATTTTTCTCACAGGGCGGCATGGAAATGCAGCTCAATGTGCTGGATGCGGATAAGCTCGAAGACGCGAGGCTTAACCCCGGAAAGTATCCCGGACTTGTAGTGAGAGTGGCGGGCTACTGCGCATATTTCGACGACCTGCCGGAAGACAGCAAGCTGGAAATCATCTCCCGCACCAGGCAGAGAGTATAATCTGAATTTTGGAAATAACTTCTATTTCTTACAGTAATAATAACTTTTACAGTTCTGTTCAGCAGTTAAGCTCTTCGGATGAGATATGCTTTATTTGAAATTCAAATCTCAAGTTGAAACCAAAACATCAAGTCAGATCATAAGTAGAAATTTCATCAAATGGATTTTGAAAATGTAATATTGGACAATTTAACCATGATATACCCGTAGAACTTTTGGTCTTTATTAACATAAATTATCCGCTGGTAAGAGTTTGTTTCTATTGATATTATGGCATATTTAACTTTCAATATCTTCATCAAATAGTGTAATATTTCAAATAATGCTAAAAAGGACCGCAGGGTATATTAATTGTTAGGATTAAAAGAGGATTATATGGATACGAATCATCAAGGGGACTCCCAAAGTAATCAATTAGTGAGACTTCAGGAGCGCAAGACTGTACTAAGTGAACGGAGACGTCGGGTTCAGCTCATTCATTATACAGCCATAATGGCATCCATTATGGTTGTTGGCATTGTACCTGTCTTCCTCTGGAGGTTCGGGATTGGCTCGACATTCGTCCCAATCCTGACAGCCTATCTGATAATGCCGTTAGCTATGCTTCCTTATACCCGTGGGAGGCTTAGAGCTATAGAGCAGGACCTTCAGGCCGTCGAATTTGAAATAGACTTGCTTCAGTTTGACGTAAATCCCAGAGAGACCCGGGCAGAGAAAGTGCTTCGAATCAACAGTCTCCAGCTTCAGCGATACTACGATTTGAACCTCAGTCAGAATATCTGGGTTTTTGGATTGGGCATCTTCTGTATATTGTTGGGATTGGGGGTTATTGGGACAACGTTCTACTTGGTTCTGAATGTAGCTTCGGGCTTGGATTCGAAAATCATCACAGGTGTTGTGGGCTCAATAGGTTCCGTGCTAAGCAGTTATGTTGCCGCTATCTATCTTAAGATGCATGCTGGAGCGACATCACACCTGGGGACTTTTCATTCACGACTCGTCGAGACGCAACAGCTTTTGCTTGGAAATCTGTTGGCGTCCCGTATTGAAGATGATTCAAAACGCTGGGACACGCTTTCACAAATCGCGCTAAATATGTCTAAACCCGATAAGAAGGATGCTAAAACATCCTAACAAGACAATCCTGCGGACGTCTTCCAGCCGCCGCTGATTTTTGTGTTGGCTGACGAGGCAACATTGACTGATTCGCAGAATGACGACGGTATCGGAGCATTGAATGGAAGAATCTGATCTTGACATGGACCATTTGCCTACCGAAGCTCTCGGTTACGTGTTTACCCATGTCCCTGAACACGTTCGGGATGATCTTGGGACCCTTGAACGCGAGGGAGCGATATATAGTGATCAGTGGATCGAGGAACTTGGCGACTTTCGCCACGTGCGCATCGCATTTACTGAGGAAGAGCGAAAAGACTTTGCGAGCCGTTCATGGGCATACGAGTTATGGATACGTGCCGACATGCCTGAGTGGGCAAAAAACACGCCGGGCATTGACCAAGACATTGCAGGTGAGGCCGACGCCTACGTTATGCAGACGGTGGACGGTGAGTCGTTTGGCCCCCCGTATCACTGCTTCGCAGCTTTCCTGGGAAAACATCTGGAAGCGTTAACCTGTGGAATGCTGGACGAACGCAGGAAGGTTATTGAGTTTGTTGGAAAGGAGGCTCTGCTTTACGAGGTCCGACGAGTCATTAGGACACTAACACCCACAATTCGCTCCTTTAATACGAGGGAAAAGGGGCTAAGTCCATGGAGAGTCGCAAAAGAAGATGACGTACGTGATCTTCTTTACGTAATGCTCCGCCCGCTCGTTTTTGATCTAACCAAAGAGGAGGCTGTCCCCTCGCGTGGCGGCACACACAAATTTGTTGATCTGTGCAGTAAGGCGGTCAAGCTTATGATCGAAGTTAAATACATTGGTCAATCGGGTCAATGGAAGCGGATCGTAGAGCAGATCCATGTCGATACACAATCATACATCGCCCATCCAGCATGTGAGACTTTAGTATTTGTTGTTGTCGATTCTGCTCGCGATATCCCTGATCCCAGAAAGCTGGAAGAAGAGTTGTCCGGAGAACAGACCATTGCCGGGAAGCCGATAAACGTGAGGGTGTTTGTTGCGGAGCCCTAATATCAAGCTACTGACCACAGCCACCAATGCGGTGAAGCGGATCGTAGCCCTGTCGGGCTACTCCCGCTTACCTTCACGTTATCATCTCGGGTGAGGAATCTCTTCATTCCAAGACAGTTGAAAAACTATAGGTTTCTGCCACAGATATGTATTATCAGTGGGTTTACCAGCACTTTCAATCATATCACGAAACATCTATTAGAATCTGGTATTGTCTATGCAGTGGAATCAGAATCCGTAATGTATTCCGAATTTCAGATTCTTATCGATCTTTTCACCGGTTTTACTGTCTGTGGAAGGGTTGATGTCATTTTCAAAAAACGTGTATTTCAGGTACGGTTCGGCATATAAAGAAACGCCTTTGGAGACATTCCATGAAATACCGGCGCCGAAGTTTACGCCCACGTCATAGCGGTAAATATCTTTAATTGTGGGTTCTTTACCCTTTTCTTTCGGCAGGGTATCCCATTGAAGATTTCCTCCGGTGATCAGATACGGTTTAAAGAGATCGTCGTCCTTTATAACAAAGCGGCCGGTAAGATCGGCCTTGCTGTGGTAATCCTTCTGGTAGTCTATAGTCCAGACCTTGTCTTTTTTGTCTTCAGCTTTTAGTGCACCGGCACACAGCACAAGGAATATCACTGTAATAAGAATTGTATAAATATATCGTTTCATTGTCTTATTTTTTGTTAGCATCTTTATTATTACCATCATTTTAAAATATCAATGCTTTGAGGTCAAACCTCCTGATCGATTGTCCATTGAAAACACGACAGGGCGTCAGAATTCTGCAGGCCAAGGAGCGACGAAGGCGAGGAGTGAGACGTACAAAACAGCTGTTAAGCTGATGAGCTAATAAGCTTCTAGGCATAGTCAAAAGCAATAAAGTTTTAACTTAACAGCTCAACAGCTTAATAGCTTAACAGCTAGTCCTTAGCAGTTATCACGTCCTGTCTAGGGATAGGCGCGGTACATCATCCTCGGGAAGGGTATAGTCTCCCGCAGATGCTCAAGCCCGCATATCCATGTGACTGTCCTTTCTATGCCCAGGCCGAAGCCGGAATGCGGCACGCTGCCATAGCGCCTGAGGTCAATATACCAGGCGTATCTCTCGGGATCGAGCCCCTGAGCCCTTATGGCCGCAAGCAGCACGTCGATATTCTCCTCGCGCTGGGAGCCGCCTATGATCTCTCCATAGCCTTCGGGTGCGAGCAGGTCTGCGCACAGCACGACTTCGGGCCTTTCAGGGTGCTGCTTCATGTAGAAGGCCTTTGCCGCCTTGGGATAGCATTCCACGAATATGGGCTTGTCATACATCTTAGTGAGTACGGTCTCGTCGCCGCCGCCCAGGTCGGTTCCCCATGTTATCTCGGAGCCGTTTTTGGAAAGGATTTCGACCGCCTCGTCATACATCAGGTGGACGAAAGGGGCCGTGACCTTTTTGAGAGGTTCCAGGTCCCGTCCCAGCGATTTAAGTTCGGCCTCGCAGTCGCGAATCGTATTCTGGACGATGTACGAGACGAAATCCTCCTGCAGCGCCATGTTCATTTTGTGGTCATTGAACGCGACTTCCGCCTCGACCATCCAGAATTCGGTCAGGTGGCGGCGCGTCTTTGATTTTTCGGCCCTGAACGTCGGGCCGAAGCAGTAGGTCTTTCCGAATGCAGCGATGCAGGCTTCCAGATACAGCTGGCCTGTCTGGGAGAGGTAGGCCTTTCCCATATCGAAATATTCGACCGAGAAGAGATTTGTCGAATCCTCACCGCAGGTCGTGGTGAATATCGGAGTGTCGATGAGGGTAAAGTTATTTTTAAAGAAATATTCCCTGACATGATGGATAAGGACGTTCCTTATTCTTAATATTGCTATCTGCCTTGGCGAGCGCACCCACAGGTGGCGGTTCGTAAGCAGGAAATCAGGGCCGTGCTCTTTTTTAGTGATCGGGAATTCTTCGGACTTCTGGACTATCTTAATGTCGCTGGCCAGAAAATCATAACCGCCCGCGGCGCGCTCTTCTTTTACGGGCCTGCCGGTCACGATCACCGACGATTCGATCGGGAGCTTTTTTATTTCTTCATAGAAATCGCCGAACGTTTCCCTTTCGGCTATTACCTGGCAGATGCCGGTGCCGTCTCTCATGAGAAGGAACGAGAGCTTGCCGCTGGATCTGCGGTTGTAGACCCAGCCTTTTATTGTAACCTCTTCGCCTGTGTGCGAACCGAATTCCCTGATAGTGCATTCTGCCATGATCTGCTCCTTATGTTGACCGCATGATGCGGATAATAAAAGAATTTATCTTAACATGCGCGGCATTGGCAATAATAAAGAATATTTGATCACGGTGTTTTAGCGTGCTATCTGATTTTTATGAATATAATCCAGAAACACATAGCCACTTTCATAGGTGTGGGTTTTGCCCCGAAGGCATCAGGAACAATAGCCTCCCTTGCTGCAATTCCATTATATCTTCTGCTCAGAAAGCTCTCACTGCCGCTTTATCTTTTTTCCATAGGAAAGATCGTGGCGGCAGGGGTATGGGCCTGCACGGAGGCGGAAAAGGAATTTGGTGAAGACCCTTCGGAAGCGGTTATTGACGAAGTGGCAGGCATGCTTATCGGCCTTGTTTCCAGGACAAAAGACCCTAAGGAAATCGCACTCGCTTTTCTCATTTTCCGGGCTTTCGATATCATCAAACCGGGGATAGTCGGGATACTCGACAGGAAAGTAAAAGGTGGACTCGGAATAATGGCGGATGATGTTGCGGCAGGCCTCCTGACTGCGGCCTGCATGGAAATAATCCGCAGGATAAGAAGGTAGGGGGTATGAAAGCAGCGCTCATAATCACGGGTTCGGAAATAATCACAGGCAAACGCCAGGATGCAATCGTTCAGCCTTTTGCAGTGAAGCTATTGGCAAAAGGCATCCCGGTTTCAGAAATCAGGATGCTTGGCGACAGCCCGGCTGACCTTGCCGGAACGGTTGCGGACATCAAAGCCGATCTGGTTATCGTTACGGGCGGCCTTGGTGAAACTCCCGACGATACGACCAGAAAGGCGGTCAATGCAATTCCTGATATCATAAATATAGACCAGATTGATAATCCGGTGGGCTCGGCAAAAGGTATTGACCTGAAATTCAAGGATAAGCGCGTGGTGTTTTTCCCCGGAGTACCGCGCGAGGCATACGCCATGATCGATATAGTTCTTGCAGAGATGCCGGATGTGACACTGCCTACAGTCAACATACCGGTTTTCGGCATGAGGGAGCAGGAGATTGCAAAACAGATCGGCCCTCTTGCCGAACGCTGCGGCTATCTGCCGAAGGATATGGAGATAACCGTTGTTGCACCGGTTGAACTTGAGAAGGAGATAAGGGGCATACTCGGAAGGCACGCATTGGAAGAAGTTGACCTGACGACGACCGTAGGCAGGCTGCTCGAATCGAAAGGTCTCAGGTTCGCAGCCGCCGAATCCTGCACAGGCGGTCTTATCGGCCACCTTGTTACTTATGTCCCGGGATGTTCGAAATATTTTCTGGGTTCTGTCACGGCATACAGCAATGATATCAAAACAGGCATACTTGGAGTGCCTGAAAATATGATCAGCGAATACGGCGCAGTCAGCGAACAGGTTGCAGGCGAGATGCTGACAGGCATTTTGAAACTCACCGGAGCGGACGTAGGTGTGGCGACAACAGGTATTGCAGGGCCGGACGGAGGAACGCCTGAAAAGCCTGCAGGTACCGTATGGATAGCGGCAGGCAGCATGGATGAAAGGGTGATAAGAAAATTCAACTTCTGGTTCGACCGTCCGGGCAACAAGCTCATAAGCGCCAAGGTGGCGCTCTACATGCTGAGGTCATATATCTATGATACGGGCCTTCATAGCTCTGCCTTTGCCTGAAAACGTAAAGGAAGAGCTTCTAAAAGTAACAGCCACGCTCAGGAAAACCATGGATGCAAGGTGGGTGAAACCCGAAGCCATGCATCTGACCATGAAATTCCTTGGCGATATCGATGAGAAAAATATCGAAGGTATAGCAGAAAAGCTTGATGAATTGTCTCGACAGTATCAGCCGTTTGCAATGAACCTTGGTGCCATGGGGGCCTTTCCTTCGACTAAAAGGGCCCGTGTGATATGGGCCGGGGTCGATGCCGACATTTCAGGGTTACGCAATCTCGCGGCATCAATAGACGACATGTCGGCGGGTTACGGCATCGCAAAAGAGGGCAGACCTTTCACTGCACACGTTACCCTTGCTAGACTAAGGGACCCTTCTATGATAAACCTTGACGTAAGGATAGAGAAGATTACTTTCATAATAGATACAATGCATTTTTATAAGAGTGATCTGACGCCGCAGGGGGCAAGATATACCCTGCTTCACTCAAGCCCTTTTAAGGGCAGACCGGGAGGATGAAATGGAAGACGGAAGAAAACGGGCGCTTGAAGATGCAATCTCACGTATAGAACGTTCATTCGGAAAAGGTACGATAATGCGCCTTGGATCAGATACCGTGCAGGCGGTGCCGGTAATTTCAACAGGCTCCATACTGCTCGACCACAGGGCGCTCGTCATAGGCGGAATTCCCAGGGGCCGTGTGACAGAGATCTACGGCGCCGAATCGTCGGGAAAGACGACTCTTGCGCTTCAGTGCATTGCTTCCGCCCAGGCGGCAGGCGGTACGGCGGCATTCATAGACGCCGAGCATGCGCTTGACATAAGCTATGCACAGGCCCTGGGCGTCAATATCGACGACATGCTCGTTTCTCAGCCGGATTCCGGCGAACAGGCCCTTGACATTGCCGAGACCCTCGTGCGCTCTAATGCCATAGACATAGTCGTAATCGACTCGGTTGCAGCGCTTGTCCCGAGGGCCGAGATCGAGGGCGACATGGGAGACTCGCATATGGGGCTTCAGGCAAGGCTCATGTCGCAGGCGCTCAGAAAACTCTCGGGTGCGATATCCAAGACCAACACCACCGCGGTATTCATAAACCAGACGAGGCAGAAGATAGGAGTCCTTTACGGCAATCCGGAAACGACGACAGGCGGTAATGCCTTGAAATTCTATGCCTCGGTCAGGCTTCAGATAAAGAATATCGGACCGATAAAAGACGGCAGCCAGGTGGTTGGTAACCGGACAAGGGTCAAGGTGGTAAAGAACAAGATGGCGCCGCCTTTCAAGGAAGTCGAGTTCGACATCATGTTCGGGGAAGGCATATCCGCTCACGGTGAGGCTCTCGATGTCGGGGCCGAACTTGGTATAGTTGAAAAAAGCGGTGCATGGTTCAGCTACAACAAGCAAAGACTGGGGCAGGGTCGGGAAATGGCAAAGGCTTTCCTCAAAGATAATCCTCAAGTGTATAACAATATCAGGGAAGCCATAAAGGTTAAGCTGGCGGCATCTGCGCCCGCACCATCAACACTGAGCGAGGAATGATATGAAAGGCGGCGATCCGTTTCTTGGTATAAATATTGACGAGATACTGAACACGGCAGTTCAGATGAATGCATCCGATATCCACCTCAAGGTGGGATTGCCGCCTGTTACACGAAAATTCGGGGCGCTTATCCCGCTGAGAGATTATCCGAGGATGACAAACGAGATACTGTCTTCCATCATCGATTCGATCCTGAACCCTTACCAGAGAGCGAAGTTCGACACGACAAACGAGATCGACCTGGCGTACAGTCTTGAGGAAATCGCAAGATTCAGGGTGAATTGTTTCCGCCAGAGGGACCACCTGGGCATGGTATTCAGGATAGTCCCCACTAACGCCCCACTGATAGACGAGCTCAACCTTCCGGAAATCATAAAGAACATAAGCATGGAGCAGAAGGGGCTTATCCTGGTAACCGGAACTACGGGCTCCGGCAAATCGACCACACTTGCGGCAATGGTGAATCACATCAACATGAACAGAAACTGCCATATCCTGACGATTGAGGATCCTATCGAGTTTCTGCACAAGGACAGAAAATCCATAATAAACCAGAGAGAAGTGGGCACCGATACGAATTCATTTTCAATGGCCCTGAGGGCAGCCTTAAGGCAGGACCCCGACGTAATACTGGTCGGAGAAATGCGCGACAAGGAAACAATAGAAATTGCATTGACCGCTGCCGAGACAGGCCATCTTGTCATGTCCACACTCCATACGCTCGATGCGGTTGAAAGCATCATGCGTATAATAACGGTCTACCCTCCGCATCAGCATCAGCAGATCAGGCTTCAGATCGCAGGAGTCCTGAAGGCTATCATTTCACAGAGGCTTCTTCCCAAGAAAAGCAGCCAGGGAATGGTTCCTGCGGTCGAGGTGCTTGTGTCGACATCACTCATAAGAGAGTGCATAACTGAAGAGCACAGGACTAATGAGGTCCCTGACGCCATTGCCCAGGGCCATGTAAACTACGGCATGCAGACATTCGACCAGTCCCTGATGACGCTCGTGAAGAACGACCTGGTCCACTATCATGATGCGGTAAGATACTCGACCAACCCGAATGACTTTGCGCTTAGAATGAAAGGCGTTATGGGGACGAGCGACGGCAAGTGGGATGTATTTGAAACAGGCGGTATGGCGCAAACAGCAGACGAAGCGCCCGATCAGGACGGGGGGCATGAAAAGCTTTAGTACGAAGGAAGAGGCTGTAAGCTATTGCCTGAACATTCTTTCCAGGCGAGCTGCCAGTTCGTATGAATTAAAAAAAAACTTTCAGCCAGGGGGGCTGACGAGAAGGTAATCTCTTCTGCGCTTAAACGCGTAAATGAGCTTGGGTACATCGACGATGCAGCTTATTCAAACCGTCGAGCACAGCTCCTTGCCTCAAGGCTTTACGGAAATTACTACATAAGGTATCAGCTTGTTCGTGAAGGCATATCCGAAGAAATGGCCGACAGGGCAGTTGCGGAAATTCCGGACACGCTTTCCGAAGAAAAAAGAATTGCAGGGTTTACTGAGAAAATGAAAGACCGCAGGAAAGACCTTGTCAGGGTTCTTACCAGCCGCGGATTTTCCTTTGACAGCATTTATAAAACAACGGGAATTTACGGAGTCGAAACATGAAAGGTTCAGAGGTCAGGGAGAAATTTTTAAAATATTTCGAGGAAAAAGGTCATACAATAATCAAGAGTTCATCGCTGGTGCCGCCGGGAGACGACCCGAGTCTTTTGTTCACCAATGCGGGTATGAACCAGTTCAAACCTGTTTTTCTGGGCAGTGAAACCAGGCCTTATACCAGGGCGGCTTCCTCACAGAAATGCGTTCGGGCGGGCGGCAAGCACAATGACCTTGAAAACGTCGGCTATACGTCGAGGCATCATACATTTTTCGAGATGCTGGGCAATTTTTCCTTCGGTGATTATTTCAAGGAAGGTGCGATCGAATTTGCATGGGATATCCTCATAAACGTCTACAAGCTTGATGCCTCAAGGCTTATCGTGAGTGTCCACCACACTGACGACGAGGCATATGGAATCTGGCGCGATAAGATAGGCATACCTGAAGAAAGAATAGTGCGCCTGGGTGACAAGGATAATTTCTGGTCCATGGGCGATATGGGACCATGCGGGCCGTGCTCCGAGATATTGTTCGACCAGGGGCCGACGGTCGGGTGCGGCCGGCCTGAATGCAATGTGGAATGCGGCTGCGACAGGTTCCTCGAGATATGGAACCTTGTTTTCATGCAGTACAACAGGGCAGCGGATGGCGCTATGACGCCTCTGCCTAAACCCAGCATAGATACGGGAATGGGGCTTGAGAGGATAACGGCGATACTTCAGGGCGTCCCCAGCAATTATATGACCGACCTTTTCATGCCCATCATCGGTTTCGCATCAACTCTGGCCGGAAAGGAATACGGAAAAGATCAGGAAATGGATACGTCGATACGGGTGATAGCCGACCATGCGAGGGCTTGCGCATTTCTTATATGCGACGGAATACTGCCTTCCAATGACGGCCGCGGATATGTATTGAGGCGTATAATCAGACGCGCCTCGCGCCACGGCAGGTTCCTGGGTATTGAAGGCGCATTCCTGCACAAGGTTGCCACGAAGGTAATTGACGAGTTCGACAAAATATACCCTGAACTGGCTCAACGCAGGGATTTTATCGATAAGGTAATTTCCAATGAAGAGGAACGTTTCCTGGTGACGCTTGACAAGGGCCTTGCGCTCCTGTCCGATGCGATGAGCGGTCTGAAATCGGGGGATTCAATCGATGGAGCAACGGTTTTCAAGCTCTATGATACCTTCGGTTTCCCAGTCGACCTCACCGAGGATATTGCAAGGAGGAAAGGCTTCGGCATAGACAGGGCCGGCTTTGACGTCCAGATGGAAATCCAGCGCGAAAAGGCCCGCGCAGGAAGCTCGTTTGCTGATGCAGGCACAGGGAAAAACATCTTCGGCGCAATGGAAAAAACCCGGTTTTCGGGTTATGATGCACTGATTGAAGATTCGTCTGTGACTTTAATCCTGTCACCCGAAGACATGGAACCCCTCGAGGCATTATCCGCAGGGCAGACTGGCTTTGTGATAACCGAAAGGACCCCGTTCTATGGTGAATCAGGCGGCCAGGTTGGAGATACGGGCTTTATTGAGAACGAGGGTTTTGAAGCTGTTGTCACGGATACCCTCAAAAAGGAAAACGTATTTCTTCACAAGGTTAAGGTTAACAAGGGCTCTGTTAAAAATGGAGCCGGTGTAAGGCTTGTTGTCGATGCCGAAAAAAGGAAGGCGATTGCACGCCATCACAGTGCAACGCATCTACTGCAGAAGGCGATCCGGGATGTCCTAGGCACACATGCACACCAGAGCGGTTCATACGTGAGTGATGAAAGGCTCAGGTTCGACTTCACGCATTTCGCCGCCCTTGAGAAAGACGAGATCACCAGAATCGAGGACATAGTAAACGGGCTTGTACTGGCCGACCTTCCTGTATGCACCAATCTCATGGCCAAGGAAGACGCAATGTCAAAGGGAGCCATGGCGCTCTTTACTGAAAAATATGCAGACGAGGTCAGGGTCGTTACGATGGGGGAGGATGTTTCCGTGGAACTCTGCGGCGGCACGCACATCAGCTCTACCGGAGAAATCGGCCTTGTGAAGATAGTGTCGGAATCGAGCGTGTCGGCAGGCCTCAGGAGGATAGAGGCCTTTGCAGGTCTTGCGTCACTCAGGCATCTGAGAGACCTGGACACTCTGGTCAGAGATTCAGCAGAGGCGCTCAAATGCTCACCCTCGGATGTACCCGAGAGGATAGCCTTGCAGCAGGCTCGCCTCAAGGAACAGGATGCGAAGATAAAAGAGCTCAACGTGAAGATTGCAACAGGCACAGGAGCGAGCGGCGAAGAGGAGTTGAGCATTGGTGCCTTCAAGGCGGTCATAAAAAAGGTTGCGGCCGAGGATATTTCACAGCTCAGGGAAGTGGGAGACAAGATAAAGGAACGCATTAAATCGGGCATCGTATTCCTTGCGGCGTCCGCGGGCGGCAAGTCAACCTTCATGATTATGCTGACGAATGACCTTTCCGGAAAACTCGATGCAGGCGCAATAATGAAAACAATACTGGCCGAAGTCGGAGGCCGCGGCGGCGGAAAGGCGTTATTTGCTCAGGGCGGCGCAGATGCCGATAAGATCGAGAAGGCGATTGATGTATTTAAAACAGCCTTAAAGGGGGCATGATGAGAAAGGCTACAGTAAAAAGAAGCACAAAAGAAACCGATATCGCGGTAACCGTAAACCTTGATGGCGGGAAATGCCTTATCGACATTCCGGCCGGGTTCCTCACGCACATGCTCGATTCCTTTGCCAGACATTCGGGCATGGGAATCAATGTAAGGGCACAGGGGGACATCCAGGTGGATATGCACCATACGGTAGAAGACATCGGCATCGTGCTCGGGCAGGCTATAAAGGATGCGCTAGGAGACAAGAAAGGCATAAACAGATACGGCTTTGCAAAACTTCCTATGGATGAGGCCCTGGTCGAGGTATCGCTTGACCTCTCGGGCAGGCCTTATTTCATGATACACGGTGAAGAGGATTTTTTCGGGCAGGTAGGCGATATGGAGCTTGACCTTATCCCTGAATTTTTCAGGTCGCTTGTTTTCAATGCAGGCATCACCATGCATATGAGCGTGCTCTCATCAGGCAACGCCCATCACCTGGCAGAGTGCTGCTTCAAGGCCTTTGCCCGCGCGATAAGGGATGCTGCGGCAATCACCGGGGAGGATGTGCCATCAACCAAGGAAGTCCTGTAAGGTATTCGCACACCAGGGTCTGTACAAAAGATTCCGACAGGCATCCGGGCTGGCCCGTCAAGGTTGAACTTGACGGTGTTATGGCCGAGGTCGAGGACATAATCGACCGCTGGGTTTCGGCAAACAAAAACCCTGAGGATTATCCGAGCGAATACTGGAAGATAAAGGTTTCGGGAAAAAAGTATATTCTCATGTACAATACGCTGTTTGACAGCTGGTGGCTCAAGGAGTGCGAGAAATGATCGTCATACCTGCAATCGACCTACATCACGGCAAGGTGGTAAGGCTTAAAAAAGGTGATTTCAATGCGGTTACCATATACAGCGACTCGGTTGCTTCAATTGCCAGGACATTCGAAAAAGCAGGGGCAAAGCGCATTCATGTAGTAGACCTTGACGGCTCGCTTGAAGGAAGACGCATCAATGCCGATTCGATAAAGGCGATATGCGATGCCGTGAAGGTTGAAGTTGAACTGGGCGGCGGGATAAGGACGCTGGCCGATGCCGATGAGGCGTTCAGGCTGGGGGTGTCATATTGCATTCTGGGGACGGTCATCATCAGGGAACCGGTCGAAGCAAAGAAGATACTGAAAGCATATCCTGGTAAAGCAGGCCTCGGCATAGACGCCAGGGACGGTAAGGTCGCTACGGCGGGCTGGACCGAGACTTCTGCTAGCGATGCTCTCGATGTTGCGAGGGAGTTCGAGGATTTGAACCCCGCATTCATTGTCTATACCGATATAAGCCGCGACGGCATGCTGACCGGCCCAAATATTGAGGCGACGGAAAAGCTCGCATCATCGGTGAAGACGCCGGTCATAGCCTCGGGCGGCGTGTCAAGCCTGGAAGATCTGATCGAACTCAACAAAATAAAAGGCCTTTTCGGAGCGATAACCGGCAAGGCCATATATGAAGGCAAACTCGACCTTAGGCAGGCTATTAAGGACATAAAGTAACATCTCTATTTAAAGTTATTGGGAATAAGAATCAAATATCTAGTGAATTGGATAGATGAGGATGGATTGATTCCAATTGGAGGTCCTATAATTAAATGGGTCCCCATAGGGTGTCCCTAAGTGGCTTAAGGAGGTGAAACTATGCGTTTGCTAAGGGTATTTCTTATCTTTGCTTTGTTCATTCAATTATTATTTTTGGGATGCGCCATGGGTCCAGTCAGATATAAATCTTTTGGATATCATAAGTATTCTACAATTGAGTTATACAAAAAATCTCAAATATTGCTGAAACCATTTGGATTGGTATTCGGATTTGCTGGTGATGTAATAATATCCTCGGTTGATACGCCAGTAGTTATTTTGTATTCGATTCCACTTGTGTATACTCATGGAGGAGTTGAAGGAACAAAATGTAAAACTCCTGGGGATTACATTGTAATGACTGTTTTTTTCCCAGTTTGGTATCCTCTTGAGATATATTCTTTAGAATTTGGCAAGAAGGAACTATATAAAGAAATATTTGGGGATGAAACTGGAATCTTCATAGAGAAAAATTCAAAAGATTTATTAAAAGAAGAATTATGAGAGGGGACGTTGATTGGAATATAATTATCTTCAAGTCCTGACATGTTGATATGTGTTTGAACTAGTCTGACAAGGGGGTTTGAATGAAGCTTACCGGCAAATTGATTGTAATTTTATCGATTGTTGTTTTTTGTTTATCCGCAAATTCATATGCGGGCAAACTGGATGATTTCGAAAAGGACGCCACCAGGAATAAGGATGACAAGGAGACCAAGAAAACAAAAGATACGAGCGTTTGCAATGAGATATTAAGCGCTGTAGTCGGTTCCTTTATTGATGTCTTTGTCAGTGGCAGCTCGGATAAATCCCGGGAAAAAAATCGGACTGATACGGCTGTGAACACTTCCGGCAGTCCGGTCGACGAAGATAAGGAAGTGAGGAAAAATGGCGATCCCATCAGGCCGTATGCAAGGGTCGATGCCTCATATCAGCACTTGAGCTCAAATTTGAAAGCTCAGGATTATTTCGCAGAATTCGGCTATGAGCCTGTAGCATTGTCGGGCAGGTTCACACACTATATGGAAAGCGACCCGGACGACAGCATGAATGCAACAGAAGTGTTTTTGCTCTACAGGATGGAGTTCGCTAAAAAATTCGAAGTCGATCTGGGCATCGGAGACATGCTGTTGGACGGTGAGTCTTCGCATTCGGGCATCAGCTTTACGGTTCCTGTTAAGTACAAGCCGGTGGATTATGTATGGCTGGAATTCAGGCCGGCAATTGCAAGCATCAACGGAAATTTCATGCAGGATTATGACCTGAGCGCACATGTGGGCTTAAGATACGCCTCCATCAAGGCTGGCTACCGCTGGTTCATGAGCCCGGATGAAACGCTTGACGGCCCTTATCTGGGCGTCAGCATTTATTATTAAAAGACATAGTATCTTAGCCAGATATAGATCGTTGCTATGATGACGGATTCTATCATGAGAGGCATGCCATAGAGCATGAAGCGTACGAAGGAGATTGGCTTGCCCATTTTTTCGGAGATGCCGACTACTATGACATTCGCCGAAGCGCCTATTGCAGTGCCGTTGCCGCCAAGGCACGCACCCAGGGCCAGCGACCACCATACGGGCATAAGATCGGGATTGTGAAGAAGCGTCGTGCCCGATAGATTCGGCCAGAGCTGCTTTGCCATATCTATTATAAGCGGGTTCATGGTTGCCACATAGGGGATGTTGTCAACAAAGGCCGAAGCGAATGCCGAAAACCAGAGAACCGCCATGCTGGTCCCGAAGAGGTTGCCCTGAGTCAGCATAAGCAGCTTTACCGAGAACCATTTGATAAGCCCCACCTTTACTATAGCCCCGATTATGATAAAGAGACCGATAAAGAAAAACAAGGTGCTCCACTCCACCTCGGCAAACAGCTTGTGAGGGTTTTTAGTCCCGGATATAAGCAGGAGAACGGCAGCCCCTGACAGGGCGATCGTTGCGGGCTCCATATGAAGCGCACCATGAAAGACAAACCCGGTCATTGTGAAGACAATGACGACAAGGGACTTTATAAGAAGCCTGATGTCCCTGATAGCCTCATTTTCGTTCATGGCCATGACCCTCAGCCTCATCTCTTCCCTGACCGTAAGCCTTTTGCCGAAAAAAATCCATAAGGTGAAGACATAGACTACGAGCATGATGATGACTACAGGCGAGAGGTTATAGATAAAATCCATGAAGGTCAGGTCCGCCTTTGATGCTATCATTATGTTCGGCGGGTCTCCGATAAGCGTTGCAGTGCCTCCAATATTCGAGGCTATGGCCTCCGTTATGAGGTAAGGCACGGCATCGATCTCAAGCGCCTGGCATATGAGCAGAGTAACCGGTGCAATCAGCAGCACGGTGGTTACATTGTCAAGGAGAGCCGACAGGATTGCCGTTACGATTGATAATATGGCCATTATCCTGAAAGGTCTTCCCTTTGCAAGCTTTGCGCTTTTGATTGCAATATATTCGAAAACGCCTGTAGGTCTCATTATATTGATTATCACCATCATGGCGAAAAGAAGGAATATGACATTCCAGTCCACTCCGAATTCAACTGAATGAAAGGCCTCTTCCTGGGTAAGAATTCCGAGTGCTATAACTAATGCGGCGCCGCTTAAGCCGATAATCGTCTTGTGAATTCTCTCCGAGATGATAAGCCCGTATGCGATAATGAAAACAGCGGTTGCCGTAATGAACGTCGGCGTGAAGTTTACTGCGGCGGAAGCGGATGCAGTGCCAATCATAACCTATTCCCCGGCCTTTCCCGCTATTGCATCGGCAATAGCAAAAAATATATCCGATTCATAGAGCATGCCCTTGAACTTACCGCCCTCATCGACAACAGGCAAGGTCGAGATGGAATACCTGAGGATATGATCGACGCATTCCATTAGCGGGTCATCTTCTTTTACAGCACTGGCCGGCAGATTCATGATCTCGGATATCTTTTTTCCAGAGGCCTCTTTCGCGAGCTTCTCGAGCATGCCGTCCCATGTGAACAGGCTGAGATCGGCGATCGAAAAATACGGCGGATAGACGGCCCTTAATATGTCCCTGATGGAAACGATTCCCGCGAGATTTCCTTTATCATCCAGCACGGGAAGGCTCTTTGATAAAGATATCCTGTCCTGTTCTCGGTGGGACCTTATCGCCACTACAAAATCCCTGATCTCCTGCCCTGGTCTCAGGAAAAGCGTAACGGGAACCATAATGTCACGTGCTTTCATGGGCACCTCCATATCTTTTCATTTATATTAAAGGCTTGCACTTCGCCATTTTCTTACCGAGTTTATGAAATATATGCGCGAGCAGTTTTCAAGGGCGTTGGTCTTAATCACCCTTTCGGAAATTACACCCGTTTTTATTAGCGAGTTCCTGAACGTGCCGCTTAAAAGCCCGCAGGACACAGGAGGCGTCAGGAGCTTTCCGTCAAGTTCGACGACTATGTTCGAAGAACTGCCCTCGGTAATCTCTCCGCGTTCGTTATATAAAATGACGTCGTCATAACCGGGCCGGGAGGACTTTGCATCCTCATAAACACTGCGGTTTGTCGTCTTGTGATAAAGAAACGCATTTCCCGAATCGACAGGGGATTCTGCCAGTGCGACCCTGATCGGACCTGCGGGTTTGACAGGCTCGGAATTTATTTCGATTCCGCCGTCCTGCGCCAGAAGCATCCTGACCTTACAGGGGTTTTTCTCAAGGCTTCGAGCAAATTCTTCAAGCAATGCAAGGGCATTGTCCCCGGAAAACGGAAAAGAAAAGTATTCGGCCGATGCGGATATCCTTGACATATGCTCATCGAGAAGGAAGTATCCCTCCTCAGGCGTGAATAGTATCGATTCCAGGAGCCTGAATTCCGGCAGGTTATGGGCAAGAATCTTTGCCTTCACTGTGCATTCCTCATACTCATTTTCAATCTCCGAGTCCCATATGATTCCGCCGCCTACTCCATATTCGGCGGAGCTGTCTTCCTTATCAATTATTACCGTCCTGATTGCCACATTAAACTGCATCCTGCCCTGAGGTGTAACAAAGCCTATCGTTCCCGTATACAGTTTACGGGGGCTGTCCTCCAGTTCTGCGATTATCTCCATTGTTCGGGCCTTCGGTGCGCCTGTAATGGAAGCTGGAGGAAAAAGTGCTGAAAATATCCCAATCATTCCGGTATCTGTCCGGCAGCTTACTGTTGAAGTCATCTGCCATAGAGTAGGATATTTTTCGAGATCAAAAAGCGATTCTGCTTTTACAGTCCCGGTGACGGCTATCCTGCCGAGATCGTTCCTGACCATGTCAACAATCATCAGGTTTTCAGCCCGGTTTTTATCAGAGGATTTGAGCCAGCTGGCCTTTTTGCTGTCATCTTCAGGAGTAAGCCCGCGTTTGACGGTTCCCTTCATTGGCTTGCTTGAAAGAAATCCTTTGTCATATTCAAAGAACATCTCGGGTGAAGAAGATAAAACAGTCCATTTCCCGGTATCGATATAAGCCCCGTATCTGCACTGCTGTGCATTGATGAGTTCGATGAAGAAATGCCACGGATTGTCTTTAAAAGCGCTTTTAAGCCTCATTGTGTAATTGACCTGATATGTTTCGCCTTCGCGGATATAGTATTTTATCCTGCCGAGTGAGTCTGAATATTTTTCTTTGGAAATGGACGGCAGCCATGCTTCATTAACACTCCTGTTTCTTCGGTTTGCAGGTTGCGGGAGTTCTATTTCCTCAGGCTTATCGTAGATGCCGAACCAGACAAGAGGAAAGCCGCTTGTCTGCTTAACCCTGAGCGCACTGTCAAAGGCGTGAGATGCTTCATAACTGACAAAGCCTGCTGCATATCGTCCGCCCTCGGTTGCGCTCTGGATTTCATAAAGGACAGGGAGCACATCATTTTCAGTTTGCGCTTCAAATATCTTTAAGGGGTTTGAGAACCTGAGCCATTTCCCGCACGATGCATCATGGATTACAACTGTTTCAGGGCTTTTACTCATGATCGCCCTGATTGCCACACGCGGCGATCATGTGCAAGAATTTAACGAAGTTTATTCTTTTATA